>JAEZEM010000500.1 GCA_023417745.1 Pseudomonadota bacterium | reverse complement strand
CCTCTCTCCCCTCCCCTTTACACCCTTTCGGGGGGTCCGGGGGCCTCAGGCCCCCGGCCGCCGGAGGCATCTTCCTCTTCTCTCTTCTCCCTAATATCCCAAAACTACTCCGCATCCGCCGCTTCGGCGATGGGCTTTTTCGGGGCGCGGCTGGTGAAGGTGAAGCTGAACAGTTCCGGCGCGCCTTCGGGGGCGGCGTCGATGGTGGCTTCGCCGCCCTTTTGCAGCTTGCCGAAGAGCATTTCCTGGGCCAGCGTATCCTTGATCTCGACTTGGATGACCCGGGCCAGGGGCCGCGCGCCGTAGTCGGCGTCGAAGCCCTTTTCGGCGAGCTTGGCCACGGCCAGGGGGGTCAGGCGCACGAACACGCGCTTTTCGGCCATTTGCGTGTTCAGTTCGCGGATGTACTTGCTCACGATGCGGTCCATGACCTCGGGGGTCAGGGACTTGAAGCCGATGATGCCGTCGAGGCGGTTGCGGAATTCGGGGCTGAACAGCCGTTCGATGGCCTTCTTGCCCTTGTCCGCCGCGTCGTCGGGCTTGGAACCGCCAAAGCCGATGTTCTTGGTCGACATCTCGCGTGCTCCGGCGTTGGTGGTCATGAGCAGGATCACGTGGCCGAAGTCCGCCTTGCGGCCGTTGTTGTCGGTAAGCGTGGCGTAGTCCATGACCTGGAGCAGGATATTGAACATGTCGGGGTGCGCTTTCTCGATCTCGTCGAGGAGCAGCACGGCGTAGGGGTGCTTGCGGATGGCGTCGGTGAGCATCCCGCCCTGATCGAAGCCGACGTAGCCCGGAGGCGCGCCGATGAGCCGGGCCACGGCGTGCTTTTCCATGTATTCGCTCATGTCGAAGCGCAGGAAATGGACGCCGAGCACGGCGGCCAGCTGCTTGGCCAGCTCGGTCTTGCCCACGCCGGTGGGGCCGGCCAGCAGGAACGAGCCGGTGGGCTTGCCGGCGTTGGCCAGGCCGGCGCGCGAGCGCAGGATGGCCTTGGCGATGGCGTCCACGGCGTCGTTTTGCCCAAAGACGAGGTTTTTGAGTTCGCCTTCGAGGTTTTCCAGGCGCACCTTGTCCGAGGACGTGACCCGGGCGGCCGGAATCTTGGCCATGGCGGCCACGACGCGTTCCACCTCGGCCACGCCGATGGCGCCCTTGGCGGTGGTGCCGGCCAGCTTGCGCACGGCCCCGGCTTCGTCGATGACGTCAATGGCCTTGTCCGGCAGGAAGCGGTCGTTGATGTGGCGCGAGGACAGTTCCACGGCCGAGCGGATGGCCGCCGGGGTGTAGCGCACGCCGTGATGGGCTTCGTAGTAGCTGCGAAGGCCCTTCAAGATTTCGACGGCCTCTTCCACGGTGGGTTCGCCCACGTCGATCTTCTGGAACCGGCGGGACAGCGCCCGGTCCTTTTCGAAATGGTTCTTGTATTCCTCGTAGGTGGTGGAGCCGATGCAGCGCAGCTTCCCCGAACCAAGGACGGGCTTCAGGATGTTGGACGCATCCAGGGTGCCGCCGCTGGTGGCTCCGGCCCCGACGATGGTGTGGATTTCGTCCACGAACAGGATGGCCCCGGGCTTTTGCTCCAGTTCGGCCAGGACGCTCTTGAGGCGCTGTTCGAAGTCGCCCCGGTACTTGGTGCCGGCCAGGAGCGCGCCCATGTCCAGGGCGTAAATCAGCGTGTCCTGGAAGCCTTCGGGCACGTCGCCCTTGACGATGCGAAGAGCCAGGCCCTCGGCCAGGGCGGTCTTGCCCACGCCCGGATCGCCCACGAAGATGGGATTGTTCTTGCGCCGCCGCAGCAGCACGTGAATGGTGCGGGTCAGCTCGTTGTCGCGGCCGATCAGCGGATCGATCTCGCCCTTGCGGGCCTTGGCCACGAGATCGACAGTGTACTGTTCCAGGGCCGAGCCGCCGGCCTTGCCCTCGCGCTCCTCGCCCGAGCCGGCCCCTTCGGGGGCCGCTTCCTTGCCGCCGCCGTGGGAGATGAACTCCAGCACGTCGAGGCGCGAGATGCCGTGGGACTTCAGGTAGTACACGGCATAAGAGTCTTCCTCGTCAAAGGTGGCGGCCAGGACGTCGCCGACCTCGACTTGGGTCTTGCCAGAGGACTGCATCTGCATGATGGCCCGCTGCAGGACACGCTGGACGCCAAGGGTCTGCACCACTTCGGCGTTGGTCTCCTGGGGCAGGGTTTCCATGTGATCGGTGAAAAAGCGTTCAAGCTGGTGCTTGAGACGGACGACGTTGGCGCCGCAGTGGACCAGGATATCCCGGCCGGTCTCTTCCAGGAGCATGGCATAGAGCAGATGCTCCAGGGTGAGGTATTCATGGTGGCGACGCTTGACCTCTTTGACAGCGCTGGTCAACACCTGTTCGAGCTTTTTGCTGAGCATTCAGACCTCTTCCATGCTGCAACGCAGGGGGTAGCCGCTCTCCTTGGCCAGCCGGTGGACCAGGGAAACCTTGAGCTCGGCCACCTCGGCCGTATAGATGCCGCACACCCCTACGCCATTGTTGTGGACATTGAGCATGATCTGCGTGGCTTCGTTTTCGTTCTTGCGAAACACGCTGACGAGCACCAGCACCACGAACTCCATGGTGGTGTAATCGTCGTTGTGCAGCATGACTTTGAACTGTCTGGGTTCGCGGACCTCGTCCTCGACGCTGAGGCCAACGCCTGACTGTTCGTCTTCCATGGGATGGCTCATGAGCTTGCCGATACCTCTTCCAAGTGGTTGGACCGTCGGGAACACTTCCCCGAATTTCCCACCTCGGCGATAGATAAGTCGCCAACGGCGGCTGTCGAGGGGCGCGGAGCCGGGCGATTGCCGGCCCTTTGTCCATGATAGAATCTAGGGGAAAACGCGGCCACTGACAACCGCGTTTGCAACAAACTGAAATCGTTGGGGCTTTTAGGCGGGGGCGGCGAGTTCGGCCAGCAGGCGGCGGCGGGCGGCGGGAGGGAAGACAAAACTCGTTTCCGGCGGCAGATTGCGACGGCGACGGTATTGCTGGTGGAGTTCGTGGTAGGTTTCGGTCAGCGCCTGTTCCATGGACAGCCCCAGCCGTCCGGCCAGGGGGGCGATGGCCTCGGCCGGGCCTTCGATCTCCAGGTAGAGGCCAAAGGGCAGTTCGTCGAGGCACACAAGGCAGGCCCCGGCCTGCCAAGTTTCGCGGATCTTCTCGTAGCGCAGAAACGGCGAGAAGCCGAGGACGGCGAAAGCGGCTTCCATGGCGGCCGGATCGGCCACCTCGGTCTCGATCTCCCGGCGCACCTTGAGCCCGGGCCGACCCGGGGCCTCGACAGGCGTCTTGACGGTGACCTTGCAGGCGGCGTCGCGGCGCAGGCGCAGCAGCACGTCGCGGGCGCGCAGGGAGCCGGCCGCGTCGTCAAGGACCACGTTCTCCTCGAAGCGGCGCGACAGGAGCAAGCCTCCGGCTGCGGCCAGGGCGGCGCGCACGGGGGCAAAAGAGTTTACAGCGAACTTGGTTTCGATTTCGTCGCCCATGGACATACAGCGACCTTCCTTGCGGCGCTCCGAAGAGCGAAACTATCCAATCAGACCGACTGGCCTTGGCCCCTCAAACACATCCGCGACCAGGCCGGCCCCGGCAAACGGCTTGCGGCTCGGCCCCTAATGGGAGCAGTAGCGCACCACTTCGAAGGCAATCGCGCCAAGGGGCATGATCTTGTCCGCGCCGCCGAGCTTGATGGCTTCCTGGGGCATGCCGAAGACCACGCAGGTGGCTTCGTCCTGGGCAATGGTGTAGGCCCCGGTTTCGTGCATCTCCAGCATCCCGGCCGCGCCGTCGTCGCCCATGCCGGTCATGATGACGCCCACGGCGTTTTTTCCGGCATAGCGGGCGGCAGAGCGGAAAAGCACGTCCACGCTGGGCCGGTGGCGACGCACCAGCGGGCCGTCCTTGACCTCGACGTAGTAGCGCGCGCCGCTGCGTTTGAGGAGCATATGACGGTTGCCCGGGGCAATGAGCGCCTGGCCGCGCAGGATGGTGTCGCCGTCGGCGGCTTCCTTGACGGTGATGCGGCAGATGCCGTCCAGGCGCTTGGCAAAGGCGGCGGTGAACTGTTCGGGCATGTGCTGGACGATGACGATGCCCGGGCAGTCCTGGGGCATGGCTTCGAGAAATTCGCGCAGGGCCTCGGTGCCGCCGGTGGACGCGCCCACGGCCACCACCCGTTCGGTGGTCTGGAACATGGCCTTGCCAGTGGGCCCGGGCAGCACGGCGTCGGCGGACAGCTTGGGCGTGACCTTCATGGGGCCGGCCGGAGCCATCTTCTTGATCTTGGCCCGGGCAGCGGCCTTGACCGCGTCGATGACCCGGATGCGCGATTCTTCCAGAAACTGCCGGGTGCCGAGCTTGGGCTTGAGGATGATGTCCACGGCCCCGTATTCCATGGCCCGGAGCGTGGTTTCCGAGCCGGATTCGGTGAGCGTCGAGCAGATGACCACCGGAATCGGGTGCTGGGTCATGATTTTTCTCAGGAAGGTCAGCCCATCCATGCGGGGCATTTCGATGTCCAGGGTGATGACGTCCGGGGCTTGCGTCTCCATGCGCTTGACCGCGGCATAGGGATCGCCGGCCGAGCCGATGACCTCGATGTCGGGGTCCGAGGCCAGGATATCGGTCAGGGTCTGGCGCACCAGGGCGGAATCGTCCACCACCAGGACCTTGATGGTCTTAGTCACGAAAACCTCGCGTTCCTATCGGGTAACCTTATATCTTCCTATATACCGTGGGAGCGTGCTGGCGCAAGGGCAAGTCCATGCCAGTGAGGCTCTCGGAATGGCCTATGAACAAAAAGCCGCCGGACAACAATTGGGTGCAGAACTTTTGGAGCAAGCGTTCCTGGGTGGCCCGGTCGAAATAAATCATGACGTTACGGCAAAAAATCGTATCCAGCGGCTCGGGGAAAGTGAAAGTGTCCATGAAGTTGAGCCGCCGGTAATCCACGATGCGTCGCACTTCCGGGGCCACGCGCACGAGCCGTTTGTTCTTGTCCTTGCTGCGCAAAAAATAACGGCGCTTGAGTTCCATGGACATCTTGGCCAGACGTTCCTCGGGATAGATGCCGTTCTGGGCCATGGCCAGCACCCGGGTGGAAATGTCCGTGGCCATGACGTTGAAGCGGAATCCGGCGAAGCGACTGGCGAATTCCGACAGCACAATGCACAGGGTATAGGGTTCTTCGCCGGTGGAGCAGCCGGCGCTCCACAGTCGAAACGGCCGACCCGTGCCGTGCTGGCTGCGCCACATGGGCAGGGTCTGCTCGGTCATGATCTCGAAATGGCGTGGTTCACGAAAAAATTCCGTGGTGTTGGTGGTGATGACGTCAATGAGGTGGACGAGTTCCTCATCAAGACCCTCGGAACTGAAGAGGAAATCAAAATAGTCGCGGTAGCCGTTCTTGCCGAGCATGCGCAACCGCTTTTGCAGCCGGGCCTCCACCATCACCTTTTTGGACAAGGGCAGCTTGATGCCGACTTCGGTGTGAATGAAGTCGCTTAAGCGTTTGAACTCCTTGTCGGTCATGGAGACCAGACCAGAGGCGCGTCCAGGCGCGACATCCGAAACCATGGGGATCAAGCCTCCCCGGCCTCGGCTCCGGCCTCGCCCAGGGCCTGAGCCAGTCCGGCCAGCTCCATGGAGCTGAAGACCTTGTTGATGTCGAGAATGATGATGAACTGTTCGCCGGACTTGCCCATGCCCCGGATGTAGTCGGCCCGGATGGGCGTGCCCATGCGGGGCGGCGGCTCGATTTGGGAGGACTCCATCTCGTAAACCTCCTGGACGGAATCGGCCAAGGCTCCGAGCACCGTGGCCTCGCCGTCAAGGTCCACCTCGACGATGATGATGCAGGTGTTCACCGTGCGCGCCGTGCTGCCCATGCCGAACTTCTGCTTGAGGTCCACCACCGGCACGGCCCGGCCGCGCAGATTGATGACGCCGCGGATATATTCCGGGGTGCGGGGTACCCGGGTGATGTTGACCAGTTCGAGCACTTCGCGCACCGAGGCGATGTCCAAGGCGAACAGTTCGCGTTCCAGGGTGAAGGTGAGGTACTGGTTGTCGTTGCTGCTGACGGCCTCGGCCATGTCGTCCTCCCGCTCTCGCGGCATTGTTGCCTGTGCGCCGGCGCTTGCGGGCAAGCCCGTCGACGGCGTTAAAAACAAGTCAGCCCGGGCGGCCGGGCTCCGGACAGTTCGGTCAGGCCCGTCCAGCCTCGAACACGGCCTCCCGGCGCACCAGGGCGGCCACGTCGAGGATCAACGCCATGGAGCCGTCGCCCCGGATGGTGGCCCCGGAAAAAGCGTCCACGTCCCGGTAGAGCCGCCCCAGACTTTTGATGACGGTCTGATGTTCGCCCACAACCCGGTCCACGGCGATGCCGATGCGCTCGCCGTCCACTCGGGCCACCACAATGGGTTCGATGGCCGGCGGCTCGCCGCCCAGGGCAAACGCTTCCCGAAGACTCAGGACCGGGGCCACTTCGCCGCGCAGGTTGACGATGCGCCGTCGCTGTCCGTCCGCGTCCAGGGCCAATTCTACGCATTCTTCCACCAGGACCAGGGGCACGACAAAAAATTCTCCGCCGGCCTGGACCTGCAAACCGTCGATGATGGCCAGGGTCAGCGGCAGGCGCACGGTGATGGTCGTGCCCTTGCCCCGCTCGGAATCGATTTCCACGCTGCCGCGCAAAGCGTCGATGGCCCGTTTGACCACGTCCATGCCCACGCCCCGACCGGAGACGCTGCTGATGGCCTTGGCCGTGGAAAAACCGGGCTGAAAGATAAGCGCGTAAAGTTCTTTGGGTGAGAGCTCCGCGCCCGGGGCAATGAGTCCCCGTTGTTCGGCCTTGGAACGGATGGCGACCGGATCAAGGCCGCCGCCGTCGTCGGCGACGGTGAGACAGACCTCGCCGCCGACATGGGCGGCGGCCAGGCTTATGCGGCCGACAGTCGGCTTGCCCGCAGCCTGGCGCTCGGCCGGGGATTCGATGCCGTGGTCGATGCTGTTGCGCAGCAAATGCACCAGCGGATCACTCAGGCGCTCAATCACCGTTTTGTCGAGTTCGGTCTCCTCGCCGCTGGTCACGAGTTCGATGTCCTTGCCGAGTTCGGCCGACAAGTCGCGCACCAGCCGGCGGAATTTGGCGAAAGTGGCCCCGATGGGCAGCATGCGAATGGACAGGGTGGAATCGCGCAGGCTTTCGCTTAAGCGTTCCAGATGTTCGGCCAGCCCACGCAGATGCGGGTCGCCGCGCTCGTCCACGGCCTGGCGGATCTGGGCCTGGACAATGACCAGCTCGCCCACCAGATCGACCAGAAAATCGAGTTTGTCGGCGGCCACCCGGATGCTGGAGGCCTTTTCCTGGCGTTCGGTCTGTTTCTGGCCCAGGTCGCGCACAGCCGACTGTTCAGCCAGGGCCGAGGCCACTTGGCTTGGCTGCACCAGCCCCTTGTCGGCCAGGATGTCGCCCAGGCGCTTCTGGGTCGAGAGGGCCTCTTCGAGGTCGGCCGGGGTGATGTCGCCGCGTTCGACGAGGATCTGGCCCAGCAGCTTGTGAAACCCTTCCCCATCCAAGGCGCAGCCGTCGTCGAGGAGTTCGATGAAAAGGTCGCACTCGTCCTCGACAAAAAGAAAGATGTCGGCCAGTGCCTGACGCGGGGCCGAGGAGCGCAGCACGCAGTCCCACCAGACCAGACAGGCTTCGGGGTCGATGTCGTCCAGGGAACCGATGGCTTCCACATGGGCAAAAAGCCGGCACTCGCCCAGGGAACACACGTCTTCAAGCAGGTGCAGCGGGTTGTTGCCGGTGACGAGAATGTCGCCCTGGGGCCGAAAACGCAGCCGGTGGATGCGGGCGACGCTTGAGGCCTCTTCCTGGGACTCGGCGCCGGTCTGGGCGACAGGGACGATCTCCTCGCCGGCATAGCGGCGGAAGCCCTCAAGCAGAACGCGCCCGGCGGCGGCCAGCCCGGCATCGCCGGCATTGTCGGGTTCAAGCAGAGCCCGGATATGGTCGCAGGCGTGAAAGGACAGATCGAGCAGGTCCCGGCTGACGCCGAGCAAGCCGTTTCGGACCTTGTCGAAAACGGTTTCCACGTCATGGGTGAAGGCGGCGATGTCATCAAAGCCGAACATCGCTCCCGATCCCTTGATCGTGTGCATGGCCCGAAAAATCTTGTGAAGCAGGTCGGCGTCATCGGGCGTGCGCTCCAGTTCCAGCAGCGACGCCTCCAGGTCGGCCAGGAGTTCCTTGGCCTCTTCGAGATAGGCCAGACGGTGGGCGTCGTCCTGGGACATCATGGCGTGCTCGACTCTCCTGTTCTCCGGAAACCGGGTCTTCTCTCGCCGCGCGCTTCAAACCGTCGGCTTGCGGGCTCCCTGCTCCCGATCCGGCCGGTTTGTTAAAACAACTCCACGTTGTCGCCGAACTCCGAAGAGGCTTCAGGCGCGGGCACGGCAGTGACGGCGGTCCGCCCAGGCAGGGCCTTGGCCCGGCCCGACGCGCCAAAGGCGGCCTCATGCACGTCGCGCTCGGCTTCCATGGTGTAGCGGTCGTAAAGTTGGCGCAGCCTGGCGCTGCGGCCCTTGCCGCCGCCCGGGGCGATCTTTCTGGCCGCCGCGATCTGGCCGTCCAGGACGCGACGAACCTCGGTCAGGGAGCGGCCGATCTCCCGGTCAAAGACGATACGCCGGGAGAGTTCGTCGGCCCGGCCGCCCCAGGTGCGGCTGGAATTGCGCAGCGCCGTGAAAAGTTCCTGACAACGGACGGCCGCCCCGGTGGTTTCAGCCAGCACGGCGTCGAGCTCCCCCACCACCCGCCACGCTTCGGACTGATCGTTATACCGGCTGGCATTTTCCTGCAAGCCCTTTGAAGCACTGGCAATATTGCCAAGAATACGGGCCACGGCATCGGTCTGGCGTCGGGCGTCGGCAGACAGGCGCTGGATGGCCAGGGCCAGAACGCCAAGGGCCGCGCCGGCCGTACCCGTGTGGGCGGCCTTGATGCTGGCGTTGATGGCGATGAGTTCGATCTCCGCGCCGACTTCCTCAATGGCCTCGATGGCCCCGCTCATGCCCGAGACGGTCTCGGCCACGGCGTCCATGTTATGACCCAGGGCCTCGCCCTCGGCGGCGAAATCGCCAAGCTCGGATTTGACCGTGGCCACTCCGGCCTCCAGACGACTCAGTGGCGTGTCGGCGGCGTCGCCGCCGGCAAGGCCGGCGATGGAATCGCCCATGGCCCGGATGCGGCCGGCGATGGATCCCAGCGACGTGCGCAGGGTGTCGGCGGCCCGGATGAAGTGGTTGTCGGCACTTTGAATTTGGGAGGATTGCAAGGTCAGCACATCGGCGGTAAACGCGGTCAGTTCGAGCATGCCCGCAGCTTCGGGCGTCGTGTCGACCTCGCCGGCGAGCATGGCCGAGGTTTCGCCCAGAGCCTGCTCGGCGTGCTCGATCTGCTGGCGCACGATGTCGTGAAACTGCATGGAACGCACGGCCTGGCCGATGTCGGCGGCGATGTCGGCGGCGCTGCGCGAGAGGTTCTGGGATATCTCGGCGGAGGAGGAGGCCATCTCGGCCAGGGCCTTGATGTTGGCCCCAAGCTCGCGCACGATGACGTCATGGCACTGTTCCTGGGTGCCGAGGATGGCCAGGTTGCGCTGCCGGGCCGAGCCGACGTGGCCGCGCAAGGTTTCGATGCGCCCGGCGATGCCGGCGCAGTGGCTGACGATCTGGTTGGCGAGCTTTTCCACGTCATCGGCCAGGGTGGTGAACCCCCGGCCATCGGCTCCAAGCCGGGCGCTCTCAATGCGCGTGGCGATGCCGAGCATGCTCAAGTGTTTGACGATCTTGGAAAAAGCCGACAGAATAGTGGAGAGCTCATCAACGATGACCACCACGGCATCGATTTCGTCGAGGCTCTGGTGGCCGGCGGCCCGGGCCGCCTCGTTGGTCAGGGCTTCGAGTTCGGCGGACAGGGCGTGCAATTTGTCGTGCATGTCCTTTGCCGCCGTGCACGACACCAGTTCATGGGCATTCTGGGCAATGTCCTCGCAGCTGCCTTGCAGGGCGTACAACGCTTCGCCAAGATCCAGGAAATCCTGTTCCCGGGCCTTGATGGCTCCGCTGAGGCCATGGCCGGCGCTGTCCAAGGTGGCGCGGCACTGCCGCAACATGCCCTGGGCGTCGGCAAGCTGGATCGTATCGGCCATGTGCGTACCCCTGTCCCGTTTTTGCCGTCGTCATCGCCTGCAAACGTCCAGGCGGATGCCGCTGCGACAGCTTTTCGTGCGCCGGGAGTCCTTATCCTGAAAGAAAGTGCCATGTTTTCCGGGAAAGCGCAAAACGTTCTTGCGGCTTTAACGGCGATTGCGGCGCAGCGCCTTGCGCAGCCAGAAACCGCAAGCCACCAGGGCGGCGACGCCCAGGATGGCCAATTCGACATGATGCACGTTGTCGATGACCCGGGTCAGGACGTTTTCCAACAGGCTGCCGAAAGCGTAGCCGATCAGCGCGAAAGACACGGCCCAGATGCCGGCGCCAATGGCGTTTAGCACAAAAAACTTGAGCACGGAGATCTCGGCCGTGCCCAGGACGAAGGGCGTGAGGTTGCGTAGGCCGTAGAAGAAACGGAAGGTCAGGATGAGCACTTCATGATATTTTTTGAGCATGGCGTGGACCCGGTCGGCCCTGGCGCGCCATTTTTCGCTGCGTGCGACGAGTCTGCGGCCGTAATGTCGGCCGACGAAAAAGGCGGTCTGGTCGCCGGCCAGGCTGCCGCAAAAGGCGGCCAGGATGACCAGGCGCAAATCAAGGTTGAATCCCGGGGACTGGGCGGCGAACCCGGCCAGAAGCAGGATGGTTTCGCCCTCAAGGAACGTGCCGATAAAAAGCGCCAAATACCCGTATTGGGCAATCAATTCCTTCATGAAATCAATGGACATCGAACAGCGCCCCCGTCATGACTCCCGGCTAGGCGGGAGCGTGGTTTTGACTTGCGAGAAGTATGCGGTTCCCGCGCCTCTGTCCACCGGGTTGTCCCAGAAACCACGCTGCCGCGCAACTCCCGTTGAATCTCTTGAAAAAGACAGCAGCCTCTGGCAGGATGCGTCATCCGAAACCTTTGCAGACGACCATGACGCACTTTAGTGACATCATCGCCCAAAACGTCGTCGAAAGCCTGCCGGTCGGCCTGCTCATCGTAGACCATGCCGGGGCCTTCACCACGGTCAATCCGGCTGCGGCGACCATCTTGGGCTACTCCAGACAACAGTTGCTCGGACGCGGCTGGGGTGAGCTCTTCTTTGAGAACGAAACCAACGGCCGTTTCAACCAGCTCGTCATGGACGTCATCCAAAACGAGCTGGTGGGCCTGTGCCGTGTGGTGCCGTACGCCGCCCCGGACGGCAGGCTGCTGGAACTTTCCATCACCAGCTCGTACCTTTCCGGAGACACCAACACCGCCGGCGTGGTGGTCATCCTCCACGACATCACCGAATTGTCCCGCATGCAACGCCGCGAAACCGACATGCTCAAGGAGGTCAACCGCATCCAGCAGGAAAAGATACGGGGCCTCAACAAGCTGGCCGCCTCGGTGGCCCATCAAGTCCGCAATCCGGCCTTCGCCATCGGCGGCTTCGCTTCGCGCCTAGCCCGCCAGCTTGAGACCCTGGGCATTGATTCCTCCTATCCGGGCATCATTCTCGACGAGGCCAGGCGTCTGGAAACCCTGGTGCGCACCGTGGGACGTTTCGCCGCCCTGGGGCCGGCCCGCCCCCAGCCCGTCCGGCTGGCCGAGGTGGCCGATCAGGCCATGAAACTGGCGCAGTCCCTTGTGCCCGGCCAGGCGGAAAACGCCGTCTGGCGCTTCGACTTGCCGGAAATCCAGCTCGTGGTCGACCGGGATCAGCTCGCCAGCGCCCTCGCCGAGCTGTTTCGCAACAGCCTGGAATGCGCCGCGCCCAGGCCGGCGACCATCGACCTGACGGCCACGGCCACGGGCGAACGCTTGGAGCTGGCCGTAACCGACGACGGTCCGGGCGTGGCTCCGGCCGACGCGCCCCATATTTTCGACCCGTTTTATTCCGGCCGACCCGACAAGGCCGGCATGGGCCTGACCCTGGCCCAGGAAATCGTGCTCGAACACAACGGCAATCTGACCCTGACCCCGGGCAAGTCCGGCGGAGCCAGATTCGTCCTGTCCATACCGCGGTTTCCCAGCCACCTCATGTCCCGTCTGGACGAACCCGGACCGAGCTCGGGCTCCTGATTTCGTCCCGACCTTGTCCTTGCCGGCGATTCCGGCTAGTTGACGACAACGCCCGGCCCCAAACACCCAAACTTCCCTCAGGAACCGTCGCTAAGCATTGCTTATGGAGATTGTGGTCAACATCTCCGACATGAAGGTCACCAACCGCGCCAGGGACGTTCTCGTCACCCATGCCCTGGGATCGTGCCTGGGCCTTGCCGCCTACGATCCCGTGGCCGGCGTGGCCGGGCTCATCCATTGCCTGCTCCCCCTGGCCAGGGACGGCAAGGCGCCTGGCAAGAACCCCTTCATGTACGTCAACACCGGCGTTCCCCAGATGATCCGAGCCATGTACGGGCGCGGCGCGACCCGGGAAAATCTCGTGCTCAAGGCTGGCGGTTGCGGCCGCATGATGCACATCTCCAACCAATTCGACACCGGGGCCAGCAATTTCGCGGCGCTTAAAAAGCTGTTGCAGGTCAACGAAATGCGCCTTTCGGCCGAAGACGTGGGCGGGACCATTCCACGAACCATGCGCCTTTTCGCGGACACGGGCCGAATCGTGATCTCATCGTGCGGGAGGTCCTGGGAATTATGAGCCGTCGCGAGGAAATCCTTCAAAAGGCCATGGCCATCCCCAACATGCCCATGCCGGTGCAGAAGGTGCTGGCCTACATCGGCAACCCCGACGCCGATCTGCGCCAGTTGGCCAAGATCATCGAATTCGACCCGGGGCTGACGGTCAACGTCCTGCGCATGGCCAATTCCGCGTTTTTCGGAACGGTGGGCAAAGTCTCCACGGTCAAGGAAGCGCTCATGCGCCTCGGCCTGGGGCGGGTCTACCAGCTCGTCATCGCCTCCGGCGTCGCCCCCTTCGCCCGTTACGCCGTCAAGGGCTATGGCCTGCGCCCGGGCGAACTGCTCGAACACTCCGTGGCCGTGGCCACGGCTTCCGAGACCCTGGCCCGTGAGCTTGCGGTCGTCGCCCCGCCCTACACCTTCACCGCCGGCCTGCTTGTCAACATCGGCAAGACCGTCATGGGCTCGTTCCTGGAAGTGGACGCCGCGCCCATCCTGGCCTTGGCCCACGAACGCCAGATTCCCTTCGAGCAGGCCGAGAAGATGATCCTTGGCGTCGACCACGCCGAACTCGGCGCGCTGCTCCTTGAAAAATGGGGCATCCCCACGCCCATCGTCAACGTGGTCCGTTACCGCCTGCGCCCTGACGAGAGCCCCGAACCCGATCTCGCCCTGGACCTCGTCCATGTCGGCGACGTCATCGCCAAGATGACCGGCATCGGCATGGGCATCGACGGCCTGCAATACGCCCCGTCCCAGGCCGTGTTCGACCGTCTGGACGTCTCGCCCATGCAAATGGAAAACGTTATGGCCGCCATCCTCGAACAGATCGCCGAGATCCGCGACATTCTTATGGAAAACACGCTCTAATCAGGATTTGCATGACCCGATCCGCCCATTCCCCACGTACCCGTGATCTCGGCTACGCCCAGCGCGTCTGCGTGGCCAAGGCCGGCAAGCTCATGATGCAGACCGGCCAGCTGGCGCCCCGGGCCCGGGTGGGCTTGGCCGTGTCCGGCGGCGTCGACAGCCTTGTGATGCTGGCCGTCATGGCCATCCGCCGACGCATCGTGCCCTTTCCCGTGGAACTGCTGCTGCTGCACTTAAACCCCGGCTTCGACCCGGGAAACCACGCCCCCCTGGCCGATCTGTGCGCCGATCTGGGCGTCCCCGCCCACATTGAGGTCACCGACTATGGCCCGCGCGCCTTTTCCGAGGAAAACAAGAAAAATTCTCCCTGCTTCTACTGCGCCTGGCTGCGCCGCAAGCGGTTGTTCGACCTGTGCGCCCGCTACAACCTGAGCCACCTGGCCTTCGGGCACAACGCCGACGATCTGGCCGCCACGTTTTTTCTCAATCTTTTCCAGAACGGCCGGGTGGACGGTCTGTCCGGCCGGGAGTCGTTTTTCGGCGGCCGCCTGACGGTCATCCGCCCCCTGCTCCTCGTGGACAAGCCCACCATCGTTCGGGCGGCCAAGGCCTGGGAACTGCCGGTCTTTTCCAATCCCTGCCCCATGGCCGGCAAATCCATGCGCCATGAGGCCGAGACCTGGGTCCGCAACATCTGCGCCGGAGGCAAGAAGCGCGGGGTCAATCTTCACCACGCCCTGGGCCGCTGGCAGCTCGGCAAGGACGCCCTGCCCGGCCCCGAAACGGGTCCGGACGCGGCCGGCGAGGCGTAGCAGGATCATGTTTCGCCATTACCAGCTGGTCATCTTTCGCGACCACCATGGCGCGTATCGCAAGCTGCGTTTCCGGGGCTGGCTCTTTGCGCTGATGCTCCTGGCCCTGACGGCGCTGGTTGTCGGCGACGTCTACCTTGTGAAATATTATTATAATTATAAACGGATGGAGCGCGAGCTGACAGACTGGGAGGCCCGGGGCCAGGACCAGAACGCCCAGCTCGTCAGCCTCTCCGACAAGGTCAAGGCCCTGGAAACCGACCTGGCCCGCATCCGAGGCTTCGACGCCAAGCTGCGGCGCATGGTCAATCTCGACCAGGAGCCCCGGGACGTGTCCCCGGCAGGCGAGGAAAAGGACTTCGACAAGAAGTATCTGCCGCTCTACCGCCAGGAAATGCTCGGCCGCAAACTGCACCAGTTTCTGGCCGAACTGCGCGACCAGACCGCCCTGGAGCTGGCCCGGCAGCAGGAACTGGCCACCCTGGTCGAAACCGCCGGCGTGCGTCTGGCCGCCCTGCCGGCCAGCTGGCCCGTGGCCGGCTGGATCGCCGCGCCTTTCGGCGAACGGGTGTCGCCCTTTACCGGCAAAAAGGAATTCCATAAGGGCATGGACATCGCCGCCCCCGTGGGCACGGAAGTGCGCGCCCCGGGCGAGGGCACGGTCACCTTTGCCGGCGAGACCCAAGACGGCGGCTTCAGCGTGGTCATCGACCATCAGGGAGGCCTGGCCGCCTCGTTTGGCCACATGCACGACGTGCTCGTGACCAAGGGTCAGACCGTGGCCAAGGGCCAAGTCATCGGCCATGTCGGTGACTCCGGTCAGGCCAGCGGACCGCACCTGCACTACGAAACCCGTCTCTACGGCGTGCCGGTCAACCCCATGCGCTACATCCTGGAGTAGCGGCCGGGACTTGGTCCGGCTTTTGCTTGCCCCCCGCCATGGACCTGTTCCATTTCAACCCGGCCGTGGTCTTCAGCTTCCTGCTGACCTTCATGCGCTTAAGCGTCGTGGTCTTCATGCTGCCCTTTTACGGGGCCACGCTCATTCCCAACGTCGTCAAGGCCTCGTTTTGCCTGGTGCTGTCCATGGCCCTGTGGCCGCGCCTGGCTTTTACCGGCACGGCGCTGCCGGCCAGTCCCTGGACCATCGGCCTTATGTTTATCGGCGAAATGCTCATCGGCCTTTTGCTCGACATCCTGGTGCGCCTGCTTTTTTCCGCCGCCCAGGCCGCCGGCGCCATCATGGGATTTTCCATGGGATTTTCCCTCATGAACAGCGTCGACCCCATGACCGGAGCCTCGGAATCCGGACTAGGCCACCTCATGAGCCAGGTGGCCACCATGTTGTTCCTGTGCCTAAACGGCCATCTGTTCCTGCTCTCCGCCCTGGCCCAGAGCTTCGAGATGGTGCCGCCAGGGGGACTGCTCATCAACGCTGCAGTAGGCGAACACCTCATCGTCTTCATGGGCCAGATGTTCGTCATGGCCATCAAAATCGCCGCGCCCATCCTGGCTTCCATCTTTCTCGTCGATCTGGCCCTGGCCCTGGTGGCCCGGGCCGCGCCCCAGATGAACGTGCTTTTCATCGGTTTTCCCCTCAAAATCAGCGTGGGGTTTCTGTTCATGACCATGGTCTTCGCGGCCATGACCGTCGTCATTGAGAATTTCCTGATAGACCTTGAACCCATGTTCCGGCTGGTGCTCAAAGCCTCAAGTTGACGCCGCGAAGGGGCCTGCATGGCCAAAGATCCCAGTAAAACAGAAAAAGCCACTCCAAAACGGGAAAGCAAGGCCCGTGAAAAGGGGTCGGTGCCGCGCAGCCAGGAACTGCCCAAGCTCACTGTCCTCGTGGCCGGCCTTTTCACCGTGCGCTTCACCCTGGGGACCATCAACGAACAGATGCAGGAGATCTACCGCACCTTTCTGGGCGGTCGCCTGGACTTTGGCGGCACAACCGACGACGTGACTGCCCTCATGTGGAGCCTTGCGGGCAAGCTGGCCATCATGCTCCTGCCCCTGCTCCTGGTCATGGCCGTGGTGGCCTTCGTCACGCAGCGCATCCAGGTCGGCGAAGTCTGGCATCCCAAGATATTCGAACCGGACTTCAGCAGCATCATCAACCCCCTGAAAGGTCTCCAGCGGATGCTCATCAGCACCCGTACTTTTATCAATCTGGCCAAGCAGGCGGCCATGGCCTTCGCCATATCCCTGGTGCCGTATCTGATTCTTCGCAAGCGATTCAATGAGTTCTTGCCGTTATTCTACCAGAGCATAGACACTATCGCCACATTTCTTCTGAACAACGGTTTTGACATGGTCCTTTACACTCTCATACCAATGTTTGTTATCGCCGTACTCGATATATGGTATACGCGTTGGGAATATAATGAAGATCTAAAAATGACAAAGGATGAAGTCAAGGACGAACAGAAGCAATCCTTCGGCGATCCACATGTCAAGCAACAGCAAAAGAAAAAAATGATGGAAGTCATGCAGCGCCGCATGCTCCAGGACGTGCCCAAGGCCGACGTCGTCATCACCAACCCGACCCATATCGCCTGCGCCCTGCGCTACAATCCATTGGAATCCCCAGCCCCCATGCTTCTGGCCAAGGGGGCCGACTTCATGGCCGAAAAAATCAAGGACATCGCCAAGGAGCACAACGTGCCCATCCGCGAAAACAAGCCCTTGGCACAGGCCTTGTATAAGAACGTGGAAATCGGCCAGGTCATCCCCGAGGACCTCTACCAGGCGGTCGCCTCAATCCTGGCCCAACTCGACAAGTTCCGGCGTTTCAACCGTCCGCGCTGAAGCGGCGGCGGGCCGAAAAGGGTGTCAAAATCATGGCGAAAGCAGCCCAAGCACCGGTCCAGTTCAATTACGAACGGTTCACCAAGCAAGGCGACATCATGCTGGCCGTCGGCGTGGTGGTCATCCTGTTCGTCATGCTGGTCCCCGTCCCGCCGGCCTTTATCGACCTCATGCTCACCTTCTCCATCTCCATCAGCCTGGTGGTTCTGGTCACGAGCATGTTCATGGGCTCGCCGCTGGAATTCTCCATCTACCCGACCCTGCTGCTGGTCACTACCCTGCTTCGCCTGTCCATGAACGTGGCTTCCACCCGTTTGATCCTCCTGCACGGCGACGAAGGCTCCTCGGCGGCCGGACACGTCATCCAGGCCTTTGGCCAGTTCGTGGTCGGCGGCAACTACGTGGTCGGCTGCGTCATCTTTCTGGTCCTTTTCGCCATCAACAAAAAGGTCATCGTGGCCGGCACCACCCGCATCGCCGAAGTGGCCGCCCGGTTCACCCTCGACGCCATGCCGGGCAAGCAGATGGCCATCGAAGCCGACCTCAACGCCGGCCTTATCAACGAAAAGCAGGCCACCGACCGCCGTGACGCCATCCGCAAGGAGGCCGACTTCTACGGCGCCATGGACGGCGCGGGCAAGTTCGTCTCCGGAGACGTCACCGCCACCATCATCATCACCGCCATCAACATCTTCGGCGGCTTTTTCATCGGCGTGCTGCAAAAGGGCATGAACTGGAAGGACGCCGCCCAGACCTACACCCTTTTAACCATCGGCGACGGTCTGGTCTCCATCATCCCGTCCATCATCATCTCCACCTCGGCCGGCCTCATCGTCTCCCGGGCCGCCGCCGAAGCCAAGATGGGCGAAGAATTCATGGCCCAGCTGACCTTCCATCCGCGCGCCCTGCGGCTGGTCTCGGGGATGCTGTTCCTGTTCGCCATCGTGCCCGGCCTGCCGACCTTCCCCTTCTTGGCCATGTCCGTCCTGCTCTTCGTGGTGGCCCGGCTCTCCGGCAAGCAGCAGGAGCTGCTCCAGGGACAGGCCGCCGAGCAGGAAAAAAAGCCGACCCCGGAACTGGAAACCCCGGAAGAAGTCCAGACCCTGCTGCCGCTGGACGCCTTGGAACTCGAAGTCGGCTACGGACTCATCCCCCTGGTCGACGAGGAGCAAAACGGCAACTTGCTCGCCCGCATCCGCTCCATCCGCCGCCAGTTCGCCCTGGACATGGGCGTGGTCATCCCCTCGCTGCACCTGCGCGACAACCTCCAGCTGCGCCCCGGCCAGTACGTGGTGCTCATAAAGGGCAACGAGGTGGCCTCGGCCGAAATCCTCATCGACCACTACCTGGCCATGGACCCCGGCGACGCCAAGCACCGCATCAAGGGCGTGGAGACGCGCGAGCCGGCGTTCAACCTGCCCGCGCTGTGGGTACCGGAGCTGCAAAAGGAAGAGGCCATGCTCGCGGGCTACACCGTGGTCGATCCGGCCACGGTCATCGCCACGCACTTAACCGAAGTCTTCAAGCGCCACCTGCACGAATTCCTGGGCCGCCAGGAAGTGCAGACGCTGCTCGACAACCTGGCCAAGCGCGCGCCCAAGGCCGTGGAGGACCTCGTGCCCGGCGCCATGAATCTCGGCGGCGTGCAGAAGGTGCTGCAGAACCTGGTCAAGGAAGGCGTGTCCATCCGCGACCTGCTGACCGTGGTCGAGACCATGGCCGACTACGGCAGCTCGGTCAAAGACCCCGACCAGCTCACGGAGTATGTGCGCTCGCGCATGGGCCGCACCATCGTCAAGCCGTACCTGACCAGCGACGGCGCGCTGCCCATTTTGAACCTCGCGCCCAAGGTGGAAGGGGCCATTCAGGAAAGCGTGCGCCAGACCGACCACGGCGCCTACCTGGCCATGGAGCCGGGCCTGGCCCAGCGCATCATTCAGGCCATCCAGAAGGCCATGGACAAGGCCATGCTGGCCGAGGGCCAGCCGGTGCTCCTGACCACGCCCCTGGTGCGGCCGCATCTGTCCCAGCTGCTCTCGCGGTTCATCCCCAATCTGCCGGTGATCTCCCAGGCCGAGATTCCGGCCGAGATCAAACTGCAATCCGTCGGCAACATAGGACTGTCCAATGCGGGTTAGGACGTTTCGCGGCGAAAACATGGCGGCGGTGCTGTCCCAGGTGCGCCAGGAACTCGGCCCCGAGGCCGTGATCCTGGGCAATCAGACCGTGCGCGAGGAAGGGCGCTGCCTGTGCGAGGTCATGGCCGCCCTGGAGCAGTCCGACCAGCCCCTGGAAAGATCCCGCAGCAAGGCGACGCGCGGAAACGGCGACCGGTCCGGCAACAACGGCAGCGCGCCGCGCGCAGGAGCCGCCCCCGACGCCATGCCCCTGATGGGCGCGGACTGGAGGAGCGAATGGGGCGAGATCAAGGGGCACCTGCTGGCGCTGCTGCGCCCGAGGCTCGATTTCGACGTCCTGGCCCCGCGCCAGCGTCTGGCCCTGGAATATCTCGAACGCGAGGGCGTGGACGAATCCGCCCTGCTCGCCCTGTACCGTTCCATCGTCGAGCGCGGCGAGACGCAAGTGATCCCGGCCCTGTCCCGCATGGTGCGCGTCAAACCGCTGACGCCCGAAGTCTGGACAGGCGTCGGCCACATGTTCGTCGGTCCGAGCGGCATGGGCAAGACCACGGCGCTTTTGCGCCTGGCCCTCGATGCCCGCCGCCGCGCGCCGGACCGGCGCGTGAGCGTGGTCAACGCCGACGGCGCCCGCGGCAAGGGGCGGCTGGTGCTGCGCCACTATGCCGAACTCTCGGGCCTGGCCTATGCCGAAGCCGACGGCCCGGACGGGCTCAAGCGCATCCTGGACGCCGCAACGCCCGGGGACGCGGTGCTCGTGGACACGCCGAGCCTGCGCGGCGAGGGGGCCATGGCCGGCTGGTGCCGGGACATGGGGCTTGCCGGCCGGACGGACGTGACCGCCCATCTGGCGCTCTCCCCGCTTCTGGCCCCAGCCCAGGCGGCACATTTCCTGCGCGTCTACGCCTGCGAGGCGCTCGGCAGCATCGTCTGGACGAAGCTCGACGAAGCCTGTAATTATGGATGCCTTGTCAATATGGCGCATGCCTCGTCCCTTCCGGTTTCGGCCCTGGCCTACGGTCCGGAACTGACCCAGGGCATGATGCCGGCCTCGGGCAAGGCTGTGTGGAAACTGCTTTTCAAACACCAGTTGCCCGGCGACTATCCCGCTGCCGACGCCGGCGTGTAAGGACGACGCATGCCCAGCCCAA
>JAEZEM010000494.1 GCA_023417745.1 Pseudomonadota bacterium | reverse complement strand
ACATCCGCCCGCGCCCCGAAGCCCTGGCCGAACTGGCCCGGGTCATCCGGCCCGGCGGCCGGCTGGCCATCCTCGAATTCGGCACCGGCAAACGCCGCATGTGGGGGGGGCTGTACAACTTCTACCTGCGCAACATCCTGCCGCGCATCGGCAAGCTCATCTCCGGCGACGACGAAGCCTACCGCTACCTGGCCGCCACCATCAGCGAATTCCCCGAGGAATCCGTGCTGGCCGAGGAAATGCGCCAGGCCGGCTTCGCCTCCGTGGACTACCGCGCCATGGCCGGCGGCATCGTGTTTTTACATGCGGGAGTGAAAGCGTAGGAATGCCTCCGGCGGCCGGGAGGGGGTAACCCCCTCCCGGACCCTCCCTGACTGGGGGGCGTTTTTTCCTTCCGGCCTTGCCTGAAGGAAAAAACGCCCCCCAAACAATGAGAAACCAGGGCAGAAACAGCGCGCGCCGCAAAATAGATGGGGGGTCCGGGGGCCTGAGGCCCCCGGCCGCCGGAGGCATCTTCCTCTTCCTCCTCCCCCCCGCTATGATGGCAATGGCTCGGCGTTGGGGCGGATTGAGGGCGAGGTCGGGGCTGCGGGCGACGAGACGGCCGGCGGCAGCTCCACCACGAAGCTTGTGCCGTGGGGGATGCGCCCTTCGGCCCGGATGGAGCCGTTGTAGCGTTCGACGATGTGTTTGCAGATGGCCAGCCCCAGGCCTGATCCCCGGACTTTTTCCGGCCGGGTGTCGTCGCGGCGGGCCTGATAGAATTTGTCGAAAATACGTTCCCGGTCTTTTTCGTCGATGCCGGGTCCGGTGTCTTCCACCCGCAGTTCCAGCCGTCCCGAAGGCAGCCGGCGCGCGCCCAGCGTCACCAGCCCTTCACGGGTATGGCGCGCGGCGTTGGTGAGCAGATTGACCAGCACCTGCACCAGCCGGTCCGGGTCCAGGCGCAAGGCGGGCAAGGGGCCGGCCACGTCCACCACCAGGGCCAGGCGTTCATTCTGTTCGAACTCTCCGCCCACGGCCTCAGCGGCCAGACGCAGCACGTCGGCCGGGTCCACCTCCCGGTCGTTCCAGGGCAGCCGGCCGGATTCGATGCGCGAAAGATCGAGGAAATCGTTGACCAGCCGGGTGAGTCGTTCGCCTTCGTTTTCGATGATGCGCAGGTTGTCGGCAATCCGCGTCCCTTTGCGGCGCAGTTTGTCGCTGACATCAGAAAATGGCATGAATTCCTTGACAAATTCTCGCCGCGTGAGTTTGGCGAACCCCAGTACCGAGGTCAGGGGCGTGCGCAGGTCATGGGTGACCGTGGCGAGAAAACCGGATTTGAGGGCATCAAGTTCGACGAGGCGGTTGTTGGCTTCGGCCAATTCTTCCCGCTGGCGGGCCAGGACATCGGTGCGCTCGGCCACCCGCCGCTCCAGGTCGCGGTTGAGGGAGTGGAGCCTGGCGAGGGCCATGTTGCGCTCGGTGACGTCGATTAAAAGCGTCATCATGTGCGGTTCCTGGCCGGGCAGGGCCAGGGGCGCGCAGGTCATGGAAAAATAACGGCCGTCCAGGGGACTTTGGATCTCCATGGCCACCACGTCGCCGGCCAGGACCTCGGCGGCCGGACACCAGGGGCAGGGTTCGCCCCGGCCGTGCAAGGCGGCATGACAGGACATGCCGGCCGGCTCAGCCCCGGCCCGTCGAACCAGGGGAGCGTTGCCCCACACCACCCGCCGTCGGCTGTCGCAGACCACGACCAAGCCGGAAAAACCGCTCAACAACGTGCGCTTCCAGGCCAGATTTCCCTGGGCGCGGCAGGCGGCCTCGTCGCGTTCGCCCAGCAGGGAAAGGACCGTGTCGAGGCCGGCGGCGGCCAGTCCCGGCAGCAGGCGCAAGCCGTCAGACGGAGCCGTGAATCCGGCGTCGGCCACAAACACGGCCGCAGCCGCCACGCCGTCCAGCAGCGTCTGCAACTCCGGCAACGGCTCAGGGCCGCCAAGACCGAAAAGTGGGATGATGAGCACATCCGCCGCAGCGGCGGCGGCAAGGACGTCAGGCAAAGCGGCGGGCTGGGCCGCGCGACAGACCCGGTCGGGCCGGTCGAGAGCGGCGGCCAGGGCGGCGGCGTCCCGGTCCGGCCCGCCGGCCACGAGCAGCCGAGGACCGCTCACAAGCACATCCGTTTGGGTGGATCGGCCCAAAACGGCAAGACGAATAGCACGGCGACTTCTGGCACGGCTCTCGCTCCATCCGGGTTCGAGGACATCCAAACCCTTGGCCAACAGGGCGAGAAATACCATAGGGTTGTTGCGGACACAACCGTTGCCCCGGGAATGATCCTGCCCGGGGGCTTCCCATTCGGGCGCGTCGGCGTTAGGAAGCCCGTCTTCGCGCCAAGGAGCATCCCGTCCCCATGACCAGCCTTTCCGACATTTCCGGCCTGATCGGCCGCTTCGCCAGACGCTTCGGCCTGCGCCACGCCCTGCGCACGGCCGTGGCCGTGGTGGCCACCCAACTGCTCGTCACTTTTCTCAAACTCCCCCAGGGGTACTGGGCCGTGGTCACGGCCGTCATCGTCATGCAGGCCAATCTCGGCGGCTCCATCCGCGCCGCCTGGACCCGGCTGGCCGGCACGGCCGTGGGCGCGGCCTTCGGCGCGGCGGC
>JAEZEM010000420.1 GCA_023417745.1 Pseudomonadota bacterium | reverse complement strand
CCGACAAAGCCCACCAGCGAGGCGCACATCAGACACGAAACCAATGCTTTTCTCATCCCTCACACCTCCTTCCAAGAATAATTTTTCACTTAGAGAGTGTACGGCCAGCCCGGACAGCCTGTCAAGGCATACGCCCCGGAAAAGACGGAGGATTTACCCTCCCGGCGGTCGGAAATCAGCCCTCCAGGGCATACTTGCCGGCATAGCCGCGCGGGGTGAGGAAACGGCCGGCGGCCAGACGGCTGGAACTGGCGCCGACCACGACCAGGGTGAGCATGTCGGCCCAGTCGGGGTCGGCCTGGGCCAGGGTGGAGAGACGGATCTCCTGGGTCGGGCGGAAGGCGTTTTTGACCATGCCGACCGGCGTCTGAGGATCGCGGCAGCGGGCGGCCCGGGCCAGCGCCCCGGCCAGATGGCCCGAGCGTTTGCGGGAGCGGGGATTGTAGATGGCGACCACGAAATCGGCGGCAAAGGCCGCTTCCAGGCGCGCTTCGATGACCGGCAGGGGGGTGAGCAGGTCGGACAGCGAAATGACGGCGAAATCGTGGGTGAGCGGCGCGCCGAGCAAGGCCGCCGCCGCGCACACGGCCGGGATGCCCGGGACCACGGAAAAATCAAGCGCCTCGGCCAGCCCCATGGCGTCGAGCATTTCCAGGGCCAGCCCGGCCATGCCGTAGACTCCGGCGTCGCCGCTGGACACAAGGACCACCCGCCGGCCGGCGGCCGCGGCGTCCAGGGCGGCCCGGCAACGGGCCACCTCGCCGGTCATGCCCGTGGCCACCACGTCCTTGCCGGCCAGCAGAGCCGGGGACACGAGATCGACATAGGGGCCGTAGCCGACGACGACGCCGGCCTCGGCCAGGGCCGCCTCGGCCATGGGCGCCAAAAGCGCGGCGTCGCCCGGGCCAAGCCCGACCACGGTCAGCGCGCCAGGGCCAGAGCCAGCGTCGCTACGGCGTTCTTGGTCTTCGGGACCACGAGCCTGCCCCGGTTTGCCGCCAGCATCGCCGCCGCTTCGCATACGCTTTCCACTCCCATATGTTTGGCCGCCATCGCCGAAGGATGGGGCACGCTTATGCCGGACAACGCGTCGGCGGAAAAAAACACGGTGCTCGCGCCAAGCCGCTGGGCCGCTTCCAGCAGACCCGGTTCCTGGCGCTTGGCCTCGATGCTGGCCACCAGCCCGATGCTGGCCGGGGCCAGCCGGTACTGGCGGCAGGCCAGGTCAACAAGCTCCAGGATGGCCTCGGCCGAAGCCCCCTTGCGGCAGCCGATGCCGGCGGCCAGGACGCGCGGGCGCAGGTAGAGGCGCGTAGGCGTTACCGGCCCGGTCCGCCAATCCACCACCACCAAGGGTTCGTCCGGCCCCGCGCCGGCCGGATCGGCCAGCCAGACAAAATGGCGGGAGGCCGCCTCAGGCGGGGTGAACGCGCCCAAGGGATCGAACACGGCGACGGGCTCCCCGGCGGCCAGGGCGGCGTTGACGCGGCGCGTGGCGACCGGATTGTCCAGGGGCAGGCCGGCGTCTCGGGCCAGCAGCTCCATGGCCGGCGCGCCGGCCGCGTCAGTGGCGGTGGTGACCACCGGCACGGCCCCGGTCAGGCCGGCCAGACGCCGGGCCAGATCGTTGGCCCCGCCCAGGTGGCCGGAGAGCAGGCTTACGGCAAAAGTCGCGGCGTCGTCCAGGCAGACCACGGCCGGATCGACCGCCTTGCCGCGCAGATGCGGCGCGACGGCCCGCACGGCGATGCCGCAGGCGCACAGGAAAACATGGGCGCGACGTTGCTGGAAGGTTTCGGCCACCAGCGCCGACAAGGAATCAAAGGGCACGGCCCCGTCCCCGGCCAGCCGGACCGGAGCGTAGAGCGTTCCCGGCAGTTCCCGGGCCAGGGTCCGGCCCAGGGCCAGCCCCTTGGCCGTGACGGCATAGACGGCGACGTCGCCGGGCGTGGATGCGTTCATGAAAAAAGCATAGGCCATTTCGTCCCGGGACTAAAGATGGGCCGGGCAGGGGCCGATAAGAGCTGCGAACGGGATGAGTCCCGGGCAGGAGAGAGCCATGATCGATGCGGTGGACAGCGGCGGATACGGGATGCTCGGGCTATACGCGGCCCAGGCTCCCGCCGTGCCTGATCCGACGCCGCCGCCGCGAGTTACCAGTCCTGATGCCGAACCCGTCCGCGCCTCCCAGGCAGCCCCGCCGATCCAGGGCCAGGGAAGCGGGCCGTTGCCCGGGGCGCAGTCCGGCGCGGACGGTTCGGCCACTTCAGGCCGTGACTTCGGCGACAGCGGCTTTGCCCAGTCCCGCCAGACGGCGGTGCTGGCCTCCCTGGCCGGCGCGGCGTCGCCCGCCTCGACCACCGGGGCGGCAACAGCCGACGGAGCTTCGACCGGCAACGCCAACGCCCGGACGCTTCGGGCCTACGACCGGGCCGGCGCGTCCACCAGCGCCACCGTGGCCTCGGGGGCCATGTTCACGGCCCGGGCCTAAAATTTTCCCTTCCCCTGCCTTCCCCGGCTTCCCGACACGCCCGGCCCTTGCGGCCGGGAGACGGTTTTTCGGCCCTCGGCCTCCCGCTCGCCCAGGCCGACGACGCCTTTGCCGCGCCGCTCGTCGCCCGTGCGGCCAGCCCTGATCCGGGACTCGCGCCTTTTCTCTTGTCGCGCGGCGTATCGCCGCTTCACGCCGCCAGGTCAGCGCACCGGATAGCTGCCCGTGCAGACGTCGCCTTCGGGGATACCGTCGCGCCAGGGCTTGAGCTGCTCCGTCCGTTGCTGGGTCAGGGCGGCCAGGCCGTTGCACCAGCACAGGTCAAAGGCCGAGCCGTACTCCCCTTTGTCCCTGGCCGGGTAGCGGGCGGCCATTTCGGCGTCGCGGAAGGCCACCCAGGCCCGCTGGGCGGTTTTGAGCTTGTCGATGAAGTTCTTGTCGTCGGCGTTTTTCTTGAGAACGGCCGTGTAGACGGCGTTGAGTTCGGCGTCGGCCTTTTTGAGAGCCGCGCAGGCGGCGGCGTTGTAGGCCGCCTGGGACTGGGCCAGGGCCGGCAGGGCCGGAGCCGCCAGCGTCAACGCCAACGCCAAGACACATCGTGTGAACATGAACCCCTCCCAGCCGTGTCAGGCGACAACCATGATGCGCCGCACCCCCTGCCCCCCCTTGCAGGGAGGGTCCGGGAGGGGGTTACCCCCTCCCGGCCGCCGGAGGCATCTTCGTATTCGTATTCGTCTTCGTTTGCACATTCGCCGGCGTGCGCGGTTTGGGGAACGACACCGTGACGGTGGTGCCTTTCTGTTCGGAGGTGGCCATGGCGATCTTGGCCCCGTGGGTTTCGGCGATGAGCTTGGCCCCGTAAGCGCCAAGGCCGGTGCCGTCCTTTTTGCCGGCCGTGGCGAACTTGGCGAAAAAGCGCTGGCGCACCGCCGCCGGCACGGCCCCGGCGTTGTGCACGACCACGTCCAGGGTCTTGCCTTCGGTCAGCGTCACGGCCGCGCGTTGGCCGGGCGGCGAGGCCTCCAGGGCGTTTTTAATGAGATTGGAGAGCATGGTGTAAAGGAGCATTTCCTCGCCGCGCACGGCGAACGTGTCGCCGTCCTGGCGGGGGCGGCCCCGCACGAGGACGTCCAGGGCCAGGTCGCTGGCCTCGATGACCCCGCGCAGTTCGCCGGAGATGTTGTCGAGGATGGGCAGGATGTCGACCATCTGGGGCGAGAGTTCGTAGACGCCGCGCTCCATGCGGTAGAGATCCAGCGACTGGTTGATCATGTTGAGCATGCGGTAGCCGGCGTGCTGCATGAGGCTTAACATGTCGTTTTGGCGCTCGGTCAGGTTGCCGTCGCGGCGAAGGAGCTGGGGCAGGGTCAAGACGGCGGTGAGCGGCGACTTGAGGTCGTGGCGGGTCATGCGTTCCACGTCTTCGCGCAGGCGTTCGGCCTTTTTGCGGTCCGTGACGTCGACGATGGTGTAGCCCAGAATGTCGGCGAAGTGGGTGGCGAACTCCGACCCCTTTTCGCTGGTGTAGCGGTCGGGGTTGGAGTCGAAAAAGCTCAGGATGCCGACGAGCTTTTGGGGGCTGAACTTGTCGCGCAGGGGATAGATGAAGCAGGAGCCTAAAAGCAGCACCTTGCGTTCGGCGCAAAAGCCCTGGCCGAAAAAAAACTCCGGATCGGGCACGGCCCGGATGGAGCCCATGAACGCCCCGGGACCGGCCCCCTTGGGCATGAGTTCGGCCAGCTTGGTCCGAAGGGCCCCGGCCTCGGCCAGACGTGCCGCGGGCGGCTCGAAGGGGGAGTACTCGCCGGCGTCCAGGAGCAGGCTCACGGCCCGCAGGCCGAAGAGGTCCTTGATGCGCTCCAGCACGGCCGGCAGGTCCTCGTGCCCGCGCATGAGCTCCACCACCCGGATGGCCTTGCGGAACTTCTCAAAGGCCGTAAAGCTGCCCTCGAAGCGGTCCACCACGGTCTTGAGCTTGGCCTGCAAATCCACGCACTGCTTGCGGTTGCGCTCGTTTTCCTTGCGGCTGTCGAGGATCTCGGCCTGGGCCAGGGCCACGGCGTTGGCCCGCATCTTGATGGAGCGGCGAAGCTCGGACAGGGCTTTTTTGAACCGGTAGCCGTTGCGGTCGGCAAAGGCCTCCTCCAGGGCGAGGAGGCGTTCCTGGATGTCGGGAAAATCGTGGGTATCGGCCATGGAAGGATCAGCGCCGGCCGGTCGGGGTTTGCGGGCGTACGCGACAAGGCGCGGCCGAGCGCGCGACGACGCGCGCAAACGGCCTGCGGCCGGCCAGACCCTGCCGGGCCGGCTCCCCTGGGACACATGGACGAAATGGCATGAAGACTCCCTGCGGCAACCGCCCGACCCCCCGTCCGGCGTTTGCCGTCTCCACCCTACGGCAAGCGCTGCCCGGGCGCAACGCCGGCAGCCGGGCTTTTGACTTTCGCCATTCTCGCGAGTACAAGCGCAACGTCGATTCCGCCCCGGCTCCCAGGGCAGGCCATACGCGTTCGCCACGCAAGGGGAACCAAACCGCATGCATCACGCCATTCGCGCCAGCATTCTGGCCGTCATAGCCGTCCTGGCCCTGGTCGTCGCGCCCCTGGCCGACCCGGCCCTGGCCAAGGAACATCCGGCCAAGTCCCAGGCCAAACCGGCCGCCAAAAAGTCGGCCAAGGCCGAGCCCGCGCCCAAGGCCAAGGCCAAGAAAACGGGCAAGGCCGCCAAGGCCGCGGCCCCGTCCAAAGCGTCTCACCCGGCCAAGGCCGCCCTGGTCGACAGCCCGGCCAAGAAGCCGCGGCGCGCCAAGAAAGGCGAGCTGCCGGCCAAAAACGACATCGAAAACGAGGAAGGCGACATCGGGGCCTGCGCCGTGGGGTCGCCGCTGACCGTCAAATCCGCCATCCTGTGGAACATGAACACCGGCGAGGTGCTCTACGAGCAAAATCCGGACGTGCAGATTCCGCCGGCCTCGCTGACCAAGGTGCTCACGCTCTACATCCTCTTCGACGCCATCCGCCAAGGCCGGCTGCGCCCCTGGGACGTCATCGAGGTCTCGCCCCGGGCCGCGACCCAGGGCGGCTCCACCATGCGCCTGCGCTCGGGCGAGCAGGTCAAGATCACGGACCTCATCAAGGGCATTGCCGTGGCCTCGGCCAACGACGCCTGCATGGCCATCGCCGACAACCTGGAAAACGGCAACGCCGAGGCCTTTGTGGCCCTCATGAACGACACGGCCAAGCGCCTGGGCATGACCAACTCCGTGTTTTTCAATCCCAACGGCCTGCCGGCCGACGGCCAGGTGACCACGGCCCGGGATATGCTCAAACTCGCCGCCGCCTATCTGGAACAGTTCCCCAAATCGCTGACCATCCACTCCATGCAGTATTTCACCCACAACAACCGCCAGCGCCACAACGCCAATTCGCTGCTGGGCCGCTACGAAGGCGTGGACGGGCTCAAGACCGGCTTTGTGTGCGCCTCGGGCTACAACATCGTGGCCACGGCCATGCGCGGCGACACCCGGCTTATCGCCGTGGTGCTGGGCTCGCGCAACCCGCGCGTGCGCGAGCGCGAGACGGTCAAGCTGCTGGACAAGGGCTTCAAGATGGTCCAGGCCAAAAAGGCGGCCGGCCCCACGCCCGTGGCGGCCGCGACGCCGCCGGCCGCACCGGCCCCGGCTGCGGCGGCGGCTGCGGCCCAGCCCGCGTTTTAGGAAATGCCTCCGGC
>JAEZEM010000385.1 GCA_023417745.1 Pseudomonadota bacterium | reverse complement strand
TTTTGCGGCCCATGCGGTGGTCCTTGGTTGGCGGGGGCTTGGGGGGAGAGTGGGAGGGTTTGGGAAATGACGTTAAAAATATAATGAAGATTTTTAGTTTTTATCATTTTTCATGTCAATGAAAAATGAGGGGGAAGGTGTGGTGAAGGGGGGAGAGGGGGGAGACAAAGAACGCGGTGTTTGGTATAGATGAGGTGACGGTGAAAGCCCATTTCCTGAAGTTAATGCAGATGGATGAGAAGTTTTACTCCATCGAAGGGATGGGGGACCGGGCGGTATCTGGGAACGTCAAGTTTGGGACTATGGGGCTTCGCCTGTCCCCGACCCTTATGGGGAATTATGGTTTCACCGTGGGTGACGAGTTCAAAGTCTCCTGCTTGGAAGTGGGGAAGATTGTGCTGGAGAAGAAGTCGAGTTAGCTCCGATTAAGAAAAGTGAAAGCCCATGTGAGCCAAGTAGTTGGGCGTGGGCCTTTTGTCTATTGCGGAAGTCGTGTGTTGATAATTCGTAAACATATTTCCAGGAACTAATATTGTGATAAATGTTTTTGTCGATACAAATTTTTTCATTCAGTACAAGAAGTATGATGCGTTGAAATGGACTGAATTGTTTCAAGATGATGTCTCCATCATAATTACTAGAACTGTATTGAGAGAAATCGATAACCATAAGAATAGTGAAAATAAAAGAAGATCGCGCCGAGCGAGGTCTGCTGTGGGGTTCATACGGGAGATACTAGATTCTCCAAAAGAAATTAGAAAAGATGGTTTTTTGCTGATTATAAAGTTGATTGAATATTATGATTTTAGTCAAAAGAAAAGCAACTTGCTTGATCTGGCAAAGGCTGATGATTGTATTGTTAACGATGTTTTAGTTTGGGCCGAAAATAATCCTGGCAAAGATTGTTGTGTTCTTACTGGGGATATTAATCTCAGTATTACATGTCGTGACTGCGGTGTGCAGTGCTATGAGCTTTTAGATACTTGGAGGCTACCGCCTGAAACAGATGATCGGGACAATAAAATAAAAGCTCTTAAAAAGGAGTTAGAATCATTGCGCGGGAAAAGCCCGATTTTAAATGTCGTAGTGGATAAAGAAATTTACGATGTTGATTTGATGGTGTTCTCTAAGCTTTCCGATGCGGAAGTGGAAGAAATTTCAGAGAAAATATTTGAAGCATTTCCTGAAAAGTATGATTTTTCTAATGATATGACTAAAACAGAAAAGGACAAACGGTTAGAAGCCATTTCGCAAATGACTAGCCCTGGAGGGATATACGGCCAGAAAGGGACTTGGTACTTGCCGACGAATGAACAAATCAAAGAATACCATGAAAAATATGTTGACTGGAAAAGAGAATTGATAGCTTCCCTTAAAAGATTGCCGGGATTTATTTGTAATGATATCTCAATATTTCCTTTGAAGTTTAGTCTTGAAAATAAAGGGACAGCACCGGCTGAAGACGTTCATGTAAAGATTTTTGTATCTAGCAATATGCTCATATTGCCAGAGGATAAAGAAGAGAGAAAAATTCCATTTGGTCGCGAGCGCATAGATTTTCCTCAAATGCCTTTCCCTCCCCAGAAAAAGTACATAGATAATAAAGCTCAGATTATTTCAAATCCATTTTTTACCGATAGACTGATCTCCCCGCAGTTTCCAAAGAGTTTTATCCCGCGGGAAATTGGTAAATTTTATTGGGAGCCAGAAAAACCAATGATCCCAGTTCAAGTGTGGGAGTTTTCTTGTCCTGAATTTAGACATCAAATTGCTAAAGAGGATTTTGATCTTGATATTTTGGTCCCTGAGAGCGGTGTTAACGGTGAGTTGTATGTCGAAATATCTGTTTATTCTCGCCAATTAACAACACCTATTGTGAAGAAAGTACCTGTCCGGCCTCGTAGGTGTGAGGGCAATTTTTATCAAAGAGTTCTAAAAAGTGTTGAGGGTTATATTCGCCAGAACAATAAAAAATCGAATGATAGCAAGTTGTAATAAACCGGCCATGGTTGGTGTTATACTAATTGAGGCACATAGCTCACCAACTACGGTTTCACCGTGGGCGACGAGTTTAAGGTGACGTGCCTGGAAGAAGGGAAGATAGTGTTGGAGAAGAAGACGAGTTAGCCCAATATTTCGGATAGTTGAGCAGAAAGGCCCACGTCGTCCAGGAAATTTGGTTGGGGTGGGCTTTGTTTTGCTGTAGAATCATAACAATTTATGTCTGTATCGTTTTGTCAATTAGGATGTTGACGTTGAGCTCGTTTTCAATAATTTTTAAATACTGTATAGCTATTGTATTGTTGCAACGCAAAAAAGCGCAAAAACAATTTAGTAAGATTGTTTCCGCTTCTTCAGGGTTGATAAAATTTTGCCTTTTTATATAATTGAAAAACTCTGAAATATATGACCACATTCTTGCAAGTGAGGAGTCGTAGTCTTCACTTTGATTTTGAATCCCCTGCAATACTTTAAGTGTATGTGGTACAAGCATGGCACCAGTCAATACTAAGTAAGCTGCATGTTTAAATCGTGTCGTTGCTGAAGTTAAATTAGAATAAATTTTGTTATCGGGGTGCAATAATGTAGAAAAAAAGTTCGTAACCAAGAAGCCAGCAAAATTGTCGGCCTCTCTTTCTTCCGGCATATCATTTGAGTTATCCGTATTAAATTTCATTATATGTAAAACTTCATGATATAGTATCGCATTGACGGAAACAGAAAATATTAATCTATTGTAAAAACTGGTGAATTGTTTTACCGGCCTTTCCCATCCCGTGAGTTCTACTAATTGCGAATAAATAATGTCAAAGTCAACATCGTTATTGTTTTTTATTTCTCTACATAATTCGCATATTAAGTCTTTTCCTATGATAATCGAGTAATGTTTATTGTATCTTGCCGAGTTTAATCTTGAATTGTGCTGTTCCAGATGGCCGTAAGTCATGGCATAAGCGTTGTCAGTTTTAAAATATTCTCGTTTTCCAAAATCGTATACAGCTATGTTGTCAAGTAAGATATAAGTTTTTAATTTTATGCCATATCTTTTTTCGGTGTTGCTCTTTGCATGGTTATATAATGAGCACCAACTTGTTACTTCATATTTAATACTGTCGAGGTCATTTTCATAGTCTTCGTAGATAAACGATTTGACGCATTCGAGATCCGCAAGATTGACCATGTTTTTTGCGTCAATGTTGCAGAATTGTTCGAATTTTGAAAATGATTTTTTGTGTGCCATGGCGATTCGCAAGTATCACTTTCGTCTCCATATCGTCTAGAGACCTCTGCAATCTTTTTGATGCCGTCCTTTTTCTCCACCTCCCCGCGAAAATCCCTTGACCTCCCCGGCCAGAAACCGTACTTACCCACCTCGCCAACACGGTGCCAACAAGCGCCAACGGGTTGGTCCCCGAAAAAATCTGGGAAACGGAAAATTTCGGGTTGACTTGGGGAAGAGTTCTGAGTAGATAAACCCTTCCCTG
>JAEZEM010000383.1 GCA_023417745.1 Pseudomonadota bacterium | reverse complement strand
TGCTCCTGGGACGAAGTCGCGGCGCTGACTCTCGACGTCTGCCGGGCCGGCGGGGCCGACGACGGCATGGTGCGGGTGCTCGTCGGACGCGGCCCCGGCGGCTTCGGCATCGACCCGGCCGAATGCCCGACCCCGAGCCTGACCATCGTGGCTTACCGCTTCCACCCCCGGCCGGCCACCTCCTTCGCCAAGGGCGTCACCGCCTTTCGCACCTCCATCCCGGCCAAGCAGAACTACCTGGCCCGTATCAAATCCATCGACTACCTGCCAAACGTCCTCATGAAGCGCGAGGCCACCGCACGGGGCGAGGATTATCCGGTCTGCTACGACGACAAGGGCTACCTGGCCGAAGGGGCCACGGAAAACATCTGCATCGTGGACGCCGCCGGCCGTTTTGTCGTGCCGGAACTCACCAACGCGCTGACCGGCACCACCCTGCTTCGGGCCGTGGAACTCGTTGAAGGCGAGATGGAGGTGGTCTTTACCGGCATCCGCGAGGCAGACATCGCCACGGCCCGGGAAATGTTCATCCTCGGCACCACCAACGACTGCCTGAGCATCGTGCGCTACAACGGCGTCCCCATCGGCGACGGCCGGCCCGGGCCGGTATCGCAGCGCCTCAAGGAACGTCTCGTGGCCGACATCGCGGCCAGCGGCACGGCGTTTTAGGGAGAGCAGCGAGGGCGTGAAGACGCCTCCGGCGGCCGGGGGGATGATCCTCCCGCCCCCCTGCATCCGAAGAAGTCTTTGCCTGGAGTACGGCGCTGGCAGGGTTAGATCGGCTGTAACAGCGACACGGCACTTGCGTTGGTGTTCAAAAACGGTGAAACGCGCCAGCCTGGAAACAGGGGGCGCGTTCTTTTTTACGGCGTCAAAGCCCAAACGCTGGCCGGGCAGGCGCTGGCGAGGATTACCTGTCTTCCGGAACCGTTCGCTTGGCCAGATGGGCGGCCAAGGCCTCGGCCACCCGGCGGCGGCCGGCCAAGTCGAGATGTTCGCAGGCGTAGTCGCGGTCCACGAACCGGTCCTCAGGCAACAGCGTCGACAGGTCCAGACAGTCCACTCCGGCCTCGGCCAGCGTCCTGGTCACGCGCCGGGCGTTGTCCGAGGTCGTTGCCGCGAACTCCGCGCCCACAAGCGACGTGCCGCCTTCCACGTCAATGGGCGTCAGGTAGAATAGCGTTGCCACTCCGGCCCGGGACAGCGTGGCCGCCGTGTCCAGCAAATCGCCGATCATGGGATGGCCGGCCGGGATGTCGGTCATGTAGTTCTTGATGAAAAACTGGCGGCGGTTGGCTTCTTCCGGAGAAAGGCCCGGCGTCGGCGCGGCCAGGAGCCGGTTGCGACGGGCGTTCATTTCCCGGAAGAGCGCCTCGTGCCCGGAGACGTCCCGGCGGGTGCGCGCCGTCAGCCACACGGCCGGGTCGTGCTCCCCGGACACCAGCCAGGCCGGCACGTCGGCCATGGTCGGCGGCTTAGCCAAAAGCCGCAGGTAGTCGACGGTCGCGGCGTACATCCAGCGCGGGGTGAAGAACCAGTCGTCGGAAAAGGCGCGCAGATTGATGGAGACAATGGCCAGGCGCGGCCGTTGTTTCGCCTGGGCAATGACTGCGGCGTATTCCCGAAAAAGCGTCGCCGCATAGCCCGGACCGCTGACGGGGTAGATGGACAATCCGCGCAGCTCGCCAAGCATTGTGGCGATGGTGGTACGTGGTTCGTCGTCGTTGTGACCGCCCATGACCGAGTCATTGCAATAGATGACCGCGACATCGCCCCGGCCGAGGGCGTCCCGAAAGGCTAGAGCCACGGCGTTGTGGTAGGCGTCGTTGAATTGCTGCTCTGGAGCGCCGGCCGGCGGCGTGGTCGCCGCGGCGGTCACCAGGCGTTTGTAGCCGACCGCAAGGCTGTGCTGGCCGTGCCAGACGAGAACGGCAATAACAACGACGCTTGCCAAGGTCAGGAAAGCCCACAAGGGAAGGTAGGGAAAAGGCCGTTTCATGCGATGTCTGCGATATTGGCCGAACGGGGGCGTGTGTAGAGGCTACCGCCGCTCCATGGCGTCAAGCAGCCAGTTCGCCCCGGGGGCGGCGTTGTCGCGGGAAAAGGTCCAACGTTCGCGCAGGGTGGTATTTTCCGTGGCTCCGGGTTGGCGGGCCAGCACGTCGTAATCCACCACCATGACGGTGCGTCCGGGCGTCTCTCGCCGTTCGGCCAGGGCGGCGTTAATAAGCAGGATGTCGGGCCGGCCGGCCGGCGTTTGGGGCAGAGTGTTTTGGAGTTCGGCCAGATAGGCTGGGCTGACGAAGGAGGTCAGATCGCCGAAGTCGCGGCCGGCCAGGGCGGCGGCGATGCGGCTGTAGGCCATCTTGGCTCCGGTCAGGAATTCTTCGTCCGAGCCGGTCGGCGTGTTGACCGGGGGGGGCGTTGCGGCTTGCCCGCCGGTCTGGGCCGGCGCGGATGGCTGCTTGTCCGGCGAGCGCAGCCTGTCCCAGGCGGCCTGGGCGTTGGTGTACATGTCGGGTCCGCGCCGAGGCGGCTGACCCTGCGGCGGGGCGTCGTCGTCGCGGTCGTCCTGGTAATCGGGTCGGGGCGGAGCTTGGGGCTGATCGCCGTTTTTGTTGCGGCGTCCCGACAGGACCCTGAAGAGCACGAACATGGCCAGGCCGAGCAGGATGAGATTGATGAGCAGATTGCCGGAATCAAGGCTGGCGTCGGCGGCGGCCTGGGCCGTGGCCGGGACAAGGACGGCGGCGGACGCGGCCAAGCCCATGGCGGCCTTGGCGGGCGGCATGGCGTGATTTTTCATGGTCCAATAGTGGCAAAGGCCGTGGGCCAAGTCAATGCGCCGCGTGCGTGTTGCCGTCCCGCAGCCGGATCGCCAGTCCGCGTCGCCCCTACCCCTTTTCCCATGTGGGGGGCCGGGGGCCTTTCTTAATCATCTCGGGCCATGGCAACAGTGGGTTTGGGGCTGCCGGGGCCGGCGGGGCGGGGATATTCGCGGTTGTAGAGCTTGCGGTAGAGCTTGCGCCCTTCTTCGAAGCCGGGGCTGAGTTCCAGGGCTTTTTCCACGTTCACCTTGGCCGACTCCACGTTGCCCATGAAATAGAAGGCCTTGGAGATGTTGAAATGGATGTTCTCGTCCTCGGGCGTGAGGGTGAGCGCCTGGGTATAGGCATGGAGCGCCCCGGCCAGGTCGCCGCTTTTGCGCAGCTTGACGCCGAGCGAATTGAAGGGGTTGGGCGAGAGGGGATCGTATTTGAGGATTTCGATGAACAGTTCCTTGGTCTCTTCCAGGCGGTTGAACTGGGCGTGGACCTCGGCAGCTTTTTGCAGGTAGCGCTTGAATTCGTCGAGCTCGCCCTTGGCTTTGTAGGCGTCGGCCAGCCCCTTGTAGGCTTCGGCGAAGAGGTCGTTGATTTTGATGGCCTTTTTGAAGGCGATGATGGCCTGGCCGAATTTCTGGCGCACCAGGCAGCGGCAGCCCATGTCGTAGTATTTCTGGGCTTGGCTCTGTTCGGAGATGATTTCCTCGAAGGCCTCGATGGCGTCGTCGAAATTGCCGGCGGCCATCATGTCTCGGGCGTCGGCGATCTGCTGGCGCTCGATTTCCGTGACCCGCTCCACCTGGCAGCCGCGCAGCACGTGCTTGGCAAAGGTGTCTTCGGAGTAGGGGCGCAGAATGTAGCCGGCGCAGCCCTGGGCGATGGCGTCGAGGACTTGTTCGCGGCTGGTGTTGGCCGTGACCATGACCACCGGCACGTCGCGCAGCCGCATGTCGCGGCGGGCGGCGCGCAAAAACTGCATGGCGTCCATGTCGTCGAGTTGGCTGTCGACAAGGACCATGTCGGCGTGGTTGTCGGCCAAGAACGTCAGGGCTTTTTGGCCCGAGGTGAAGATCTCCGCTCGTTGGGGGCGGAAGGCGGCCAGGGAGCGCCGGTCACGCCGGGCGTTGTCCTCGTTTTTGGAGACGATGACGACGGTGTCAAAAAGTATTGGCGAAAAATCCATGGAGGACGCCCCTTTCGTCGCGCGTCAGGAGGACGCTGGCGCGTAACGCTCGTCGTACCAGTCCCGCAGCGCCGCCAGTTGCGGCTCATCGGGCAGTTGGGCAAAAAGTCCCTGGACATGGCCGCGCGCGAAAAATTGGTTTCGGGTCCAGGGGTAGGCCATGTCGTTGATCCAACTCAGCAGCAGCAGGGCAAAGTCGGTGGTGGAGACCATGCTTTCGTAGTTGCCCAGCCGGCCGGCCAGGATGTCGTCGACGATGGCCGGGCTGTAGCGGCCGGTGTCGGGCTGGCCCAGGAACACCACGTCGTCCTTGGGGCCATCGGCCTGGAAATGCTCAAGCATGACCCGGACGATGTCGAGCTTGTCGGCGTCGCGGATCAGGCGCGACAGGGTCAGCGCCTCGGGATCGTCGCCGGACAGCAGGGCGGCGGGCAGCAGGCGGCGGTTGTGCACGACGATGGCCGTACGCACGAGGCTGCGGTCGCGGCGGGACAGTTCGCCAAGGCCGCCGTGGCGGGAGAGCGTTGCCGTGCCCAGGCGGGCGTGGTTGACGCTTTGGCGGTCGCTGAAGGTCTTGTAGCGCCGGTACTGAGGGAAACGGCCGACGTCGTGGCACAGGCCGGCGATGGCGGCCAATTCGTGCAGGCGCGGCGACAATTCCAGGCTCTCGGCCAGGGCGGTCGCCTCGTCCATGACCTTGCGGCAGTGCAGACGCTTGAGTTCCAGATGGACGGCGTCCTCGGGAGCATCGTTTGCTTGGCCGCGGTAGTAGGCCTCGAACCAGGCCGAGGCGGCCTCAAGGAATTCAGGCATGGGGCTCGTTGCCGGCGTCGGCGCGATCAGCCGGGGCGGCGGCTTGGCGGGTCAGGGGAGTTTTGGGGGTCTCGACCGGCGCTTCGGGATCGGGTTCGTCGAACTCCTTATCCCGCAGCGGGCCGCCCGGGCCAAAAAGCCAGCGCAAAAGCCAGGCCATGCCGCCGAGGATGGCGGCGATGAAAAGCCCCTTGAAGGTGACGGACCAAAAACCTTCTTCAAGGCCCGGTCCAAAGGGCCAGGTCTTGTGCCAGCTCGGTTCCACGGCAGAGGCGTAAAAGAGGAATTTGTCGAAAAAACCCATGTATCGCTCCATCGCCGCGTTCGCGGCATCCCTCCTGACTTACGCGGGTTCTCGGCTCCACGCAAGGAGGCTGGCCGGGGCGGTGATTGCCTTTTTTCACGATTCCACCTAGTTTCAGTCGTGACGCGTTCGCCTCCCAGGCCCGTCGGCGGAGACGGCTTAGGGGGCGGGAAGGTCGCGTCGCCGGAGGCCGACATGCGCGTTTTGGTCGTTGAGGACGATTTTACCAGCCGGAAGATTTTGCAAAAGATTCTCGGCCCGTACGGCGAGGTCGACATTGCCGTCAATGGGCTGGAGGCCGTGGAGGCCTTCACGCAGTCCTTAAACGACGCCAAGCCCTATGATCTGGTGTGCATGGACATCATGATGCCCGAGATGGACGGACAGACGGCGCTCAAGCGTATCCGGGCCATGGAGAAGGAACGCGGCGTCGCGCCGGCCGGCGAAGCCAAGATCATCATGACCACGGCCCTGGATGACCCGAAAAATGTGGTCGAGGCCTATTACAAGGGCGGGGCGACGTCGTACGTGCCCAAGCCCATCGACAAGCACATGCTGCTGCACCTGGTCAAGAATCTGGGGCTTATCGACTAGACTTTTCCCGGCCGTCGCCCGGAGCGGGGCGGTCGGAGGCGACAACGGTTCCAGGGCTTGCGCCGCCAGGGCGCAGGCCCTTTTTTTCGTGCCGTCCCGCGCCATGTTTCCGGGCGGCCGCGAACTCTCCATGAAAAAACGCAAAACCCCGGCCCGCCGTTGGGCGGACCGGGGTTTTCACTGCGATCAGACGATGCCAGGCTTGGCCTAGGCTTCCTTCTTGATCTTGGACTTGCTCATGGACAGGCCCATGCCGCCGAACATGTCGAAGATCGCGTAGCCGTACCACATGGTGTAGATGACGTAGAAGATGAGCAACGCGGCCACGGTGGGAATCTTGCTCATGATGTTTTCGGCCGGGATGCCGGCGAAGTTGTAGGCCGGTTCGATGGCCTTCTGGTTGACCGCGTTGACGACGTTGGCTTCCTCGATCTGCTTGACCTTCTGCAAGGGCTTGATCATGGCGTTAAGAAGCGTCCACCAGCCTTTCATGGCCGTCTTGCCGTCCATGCCGTAGGCGGCGGTCAGCTTGTCGGTCTCATCCTTGTAGAGGATGTCGGAGTCGGCAACGACCTTGCCGAGCATGGCTCCGAGGTCGGCGGTGACGGTGACGGAATCGCCCTTGGCCTCGCCCTTGGCGCCGACCTTTTCCAGGAGCAGCACGGAGGTCTTGACTTCCTCGGGGGACTTCATCTTGACGTCGACGTTGACCTGCTTGCCGTCGAAGGCTTTGACGGACTTGGTCACTTCAGGAATGAAGTAGGACGAACCTTTGGCCAGCTTGTTAAACAGGTCGTCGGAGAAGTGCAGTCCGGTCATGCCGCCAGGGAAAACCGGGGAGAAGATTACCAGAAACACGGCGATGAAGCTCACCATGAGCAGCGCGCCCTTGGTGAAGAGTTTTTTGTCGCGGATAACCATGCCCTTATCCCTCCTGGCGCAGCGCGCCGATGTTCATCACGAACTTGCTGATAACCCAGACACCGAACAGCGCCACCACGATCCAGAATACGATGTTGCCGACGTACTCGATAGCGTTAACCATGTCCTTGGACATGGTCAGGTATTCGAGTTCGACGAATTTTTTCGGCAGGGTGGCGACCCGGTTGATGAAGCCGGCGATGATGGACATGGCGTAAAAGCCGCGGATGTGGATGCCCTTGACGACCTTGGTGGTCAGCGCGCCGACCTGGATGCCTAAAAGCGATCCGAGCAGCATGCCCATGGCCAAGCTGTAGAACACGTAACCGTAGATGGCGTACTGGGCGATGGAACCGAGACCGGCGGTGAAGATGATCTGGAGGATGTCGGTGCCCACGGTGGTCATGGAGGACACGCCGAAGACGTAGACGAACATGGGGAAGGTCACGAAGCCGCCGCCGACGCCCATGAGCGCGGCCAGGATGCCGACGACCATGCCGCCAGCGGCCACGATCCAGCCGGAGATACGCTTGCCGCCGGGCACGAAGTCCTCGTCAAAGGAGATCATGGGGGCGACGTTGAGATTTTGGAGCTTCACGGCCATGCCGGTCATGCCGGTGGGGCCGCCGTGGCTGCCGCCGTGGGAATCGCCGTCGTCTTTCTGGCGGGAGGCCTTGAGAAAGTCAAACAGCGCATAGAAGCCGAGGAACCCGAGCAGCACGGCGTAGATGGAGCTGATGAAGAATTCGGACAGCAGCGGGTCCTTGTTGTACAGACCCTTGTTGATGGCGCCGCCGATGAACGTGCCGCCGCCTGAGCCGATCAGGAAGGCGATGGCCAGTTTGCCGGAGACGTTGCCGAGCTTTTTGTGCACGGCCGTGCCCATGATGGCCTTGGCGAAGATGTGGAAGAGGTCGGTGCCGACGGCCAGAATGCCCTTGACGCCGGCGGCCATGAGCGCCGGGGTGATGATGAAGCCGCCGCCCGCGCCGATGCAGCCGGTGATAAGGCCGGCGGCCAGACCGACGGCGATGGAGACCAAAAAGATATTGGTGGTATAAAAAGCCGGACCATAGGCCGTCTTGCTGCCGATGAAATCGCTGGCTTCGACAAAGCCCACGGCCAAAATGGGCAGGGTCATGATCATGAGGAAAAGCAGTTTTTTCCGATTCTGGATGATGGACGTGGACACTTCCATGTCCCACTTGGCGTGCGCGATGGACGCCGCCTTCAGGAACTCGAAGACTTGCCTACCGAACCCCATTGTCGTTTCCTCCGTGTTGAAAAGACTCTCGCTTGCCCGCCGCGCGATTTCCCCACCCGCGACGCATCGTGCCGTAAAAAAACCTTAGCCGTCCACGCTCCCGTCAGGTCTCTGCTCGTTTGTCCCGAGAACCTCGCCCACGGCGGCCTTGAGCCGCTCGAAATCGCCGCCTTTTTCCACCCGGCGATGCCCCTGGCCGGCGGTTTCCGCGCCGGCGTAGACATGCAGCACCACCGGCAGTCCCGGATAGAGCCGGGCCAGCAGCGGGGCCAGCGAGCCGCCGTCAGGGTCAGCGATCTCGTCGTCGAGCACGAGGAGGTCCACCTTGACCGGCGAAGCGAGCCGCATCAGGACTTCGGCGCCAGAGCCGGCGGTCAGGACGCCGTAGCCCTCGCGCCCGAATTCCCGGCGCAGCAGTTCGCGGATGTTGGCATTGCGCTCGGCAATGCACAGGGTGGCCTTGGGACGATTCACACAGTGCTCCGTGACAGGATTTTGTCCTTGAGAAAGGCAAGCCCCGTGCCAAAACGGGTTTCCTTGGAAAATTTCCAACCGGGCGTATTTGCGCGTATTTTTGGGCGGCGTCAGGGATGTGTCAGAAAGGTTGCCGCAAGGGCCTGTCAGCTTTTTTTACAGGCTGTCAAAGCCCGGGAGCGTGTCGGCGTTTTTTACGCTCGCCCCATGCGCCGAGGCCGTCGTCGACGGGCCGATGGGGGGCGGATGGGGCTGACCGCGCCAGGGCGCTGGGGCAAGCGGAAAGCCGCGGCGCGGCAAGGCGTCGGCGTCCGGGGCGGCGTCTGCCCTGGGGGCGGCGTCAGCTGATGCGGGATTCGATGCGCAGGCCGTATTTTTCGATCTTGGCGATGAGCGTCGGCCGGGACAGGCCGAGCAGCCGGGCGGCCTGGGAGCGGTTGCCGCCGGTGGCCTCCAGAGCCAGGCGAATGACCATGTGCCCGAAGCGGTCCATGAGTTCCTCGAAAAGCCCGTCGCGGCCCGAGGCCAGTTCCCGGCGGATGGTTTCCTCGATGGGGTCGCCGCCGTCGGCCGGCAGGGCTTCGACGCCCTGGCGCAGGGGCGCGCCCAGGGCCTTTCGCACTTCGTCCGGGGAGAGCGGCGCGCCACGACTGAAGATCAAGGCTTTCTTGAGCACGTTGCCCAGTTCCCGGACGTTGCCCGGCCAGTCGTGGGCGGTCAGCGTCGCCATGGCCTCCTGGCTGATTCCGGGATTGGCCTGGCCCATCTCCCGGGCGTGGCGCGACAGGAAGTAGCGCACCAGAAGCGAAATGTCGCCGGGACGTTCGCGCAAGGGGGGCAGGGCCAGGGTCACCACCTTGAGGCGGTAGTAGAGGTCCTCGCGGAACTGGCCCTGGCGCACGGCGGCTTCCAGGTCGCGGTTGGTGGCGGCGATGATGCGCACGTCCACGGGGATGACCTGGCGGCCGCCCAGACGCTCGACGTTTTGTTCCTGCAACAGGCGCAGGAGCTTGGCCTGGATGGCCATGGGCATGTCGCCGATTTCGTCGAGAAAGACCGTGCCGTGGTTGGCCTGTTCGATCTTGCCCACCTTGCGGCCGGCCGCGCCGGTAAAGGCCCCCTTTTCGTAGCCGAACAGCTCGGATTCCAGCAGGGTTTCCGGGATGGCCACGCAGTTGATGACCAGAAACGGTTTGTCGGCCCGCAGCGAGTGCTGGTAGACGGCCCGGGCCACCAGCTCCTTGCCGGCCCCGGATTCGCCGCGCACCAGCACGGTGGCGTCGGTGGGGGCGGCCCGGCCGATGGCCTTGTAGAGTTCCTGCATGGCCGGGCTTTGGCCGATGATGGCTTCGGTCGCCGCCTCGGCGTCGGCGCCCACGGCCACCCGGCTGCGCATGGAGCGCCCGGCGGCCACGGCCTTGTCGATGAGCTTTAATATTTCCGGGATGTCGAAGGGCTTTAAAATGTAGTCGTAGGCCCCCATCTTGGTGGCCTCGATGGCGATTTCGGTGGTGCCGTAGGCGGTCATGATGATGACCGGCAGGCGCGGTTCGATCTCGCGCATGGCGGCGTAGGCCTCCAGGCCCGAGATGCCGGACATGCGCACGTCCATGACCACGGCCTCGGGCACGGCCTGGCGCACGGCGGCGATGCCGGCCTCGCCCGAGGAGGCGGCGCGCACCTCGTGCCCCTCGGCGGCCAGCAGGCGCTCGAAGCTCTGGCGCAGCTGGTGGTCGTCGTCCACGATCAGGATCTGTGCCATCCGCGTTCCCCCTCGTACGGAAAGACCATGGTGAAGGTCGTGCCCCGGGTCTCGGGGGACATGACGGTGATCCAGCCGCCGTGCTCCTCGATGATGCGCCGCACGATGGCCAGGCCCAGGCCCGACCCCTCGCCCTTGGTGGTGAAGAAAGGCTGGAAGACGCGCTCAAGAAGGGCCGGCGGAATGCCTGGGCCGTCGTCGGACACCCGCAGGGCCACCACCCGGCCGTAGGGTTCGATGACCCCGGTCTCTTCGCGGATGACGATGGAACCGCCCTCGACCATGGCCTCGCAGGCGTTGAGCACGAGATTGACCAGCACTTCCTTGAGCTGATCCGGGTCGGCGCTTATTTCCGGCAGCCGGCGGGAACGCTCCACCGTGATCGTCACGTCGTAGGACTCCAGGCGATGGCGCAGGAGGGTGAGGGTGGTGTCCACCACCGAGGACAGGCCCACGGGCTGGGCCACGAGCTTGGGCGGCCGGGCGAATTCCAGGAAATTGCGCACGATGGTGTCGATGTGCCCGATCTCCTCGGCGATGACCTCGAAATCCTCCTGCTGGGAGGGGTCAAGCTTAAGGCCTCGTTCCAGGGAAAAAAGGCGCATTTTGACCGAGGTCAGGGGATTGCGGATGGTGTGGGCCACGCCGGCGGCCAGCTTGCCGGCCATGGCCAGTTTTTCCGACTGCATGAGATGATCACGGCTTTGTTCCAGGTCCAGATGGGCCTGGTCCATGTCCTTTTCCAGGTCGCGGAATTTCTGGCCAATGGCCTTGACCTCGTCGGACAGACCGGCGGCCACGTCCTTGCCGGCGTCGCCCCAGGCCAGCCGGCGGATGGGGTCAAGGATCTGGCCGACCAGGACGTAGGCCAGGAAAAAGCCCAGGCTGGCGTTTAAGACCACGCCCATGACGGCCACGCCCATGACCAGGTCGGTGCGCTCCAGGTAGACTTGGCTCGTCTGGCGCATGCGTTCGCGGTAGTGGGCCTTGTAGCGGTCGCAGCGCTCGCGCAGGCCGTCGAAGTCCTCACGCAGTTCCCAATGCTGTTTCTTGGCGTCGTCGGCGCGGTTCTGGCGATACAGCATGATGACGTTGTCCTTGGCGTCGGCGTAGCGTCGATAGGCTAGGGCGATGTCCTCGACCAGGGCGTCGGCCTCGGGGCTGCCGGGGTCCTCGCGGATGCGGTCCAGCCACAATTCGAAGGCGCGTCGGCTCTCGCCGAGCTTGGTCAGCCAGACCGGGTCCTGGCTCAGGTAATAATAGGTGGCGTAGCCTTTCTGGTTGAGCAGGGCGTTTTCCAGTTCGTGGGCGGCGGTCAAGGCCGCCAGATCCTTGTCGGCCGTGGTGGTGTAGAGGTCGCGGGCCATGGAGGCGTAGAGGATCATGATGACCGGCCCGACCATGTTGACCAGGAGCAGGCCGCCCAGGAGCAGGTAGATCCGGGCGCGCAGCCCGAGCCTGGCGGTCAGGGATTTGCCGGATTTGGCGGAGGCGTTTGGCATGGCTGGCGGCGGCGGCCCTTGGTTGCGCGGGGTTGCCCGTCGGCGTCGGTCGCGGACGGGGTCGAACGCCGACAGTCCTAGCGCGGCCCGAGCCGGCTGGCAATGACCGGGCCGGAGCCGGGGCGGCCCGGCGGCCCGGGAACGCACTCGCCCCGGGACCCGGGGAGGGGGGCGGGCCAGGCAGGCGCGGCCTGGGTCCCGGCGGACGCGAAAACGCCCCGGCCTGTGGCGGCCGGGGCGTGGGGGCTTCGGATGAAGATGCCGGCCGTTTGGGGGCGGGCAGCCTGAGTGCTCGGGCGGGTGGCCGGGAGCGGGGCGTTTTAGGAAGGCAGGGCCTTTTTGCCGTACCGTGAGCCGGGCAGGGCCTTGGCGTCGGGCCGTGCGCCGGACAGGGCGACTTGCCCGCCGCAGGCGTCGCCGCCCAGGGTCACGATGAGCCGGCCCAGTTCCTCGGCCATGGCGGCCAGGGCATGGGCGGCCCGACTGGTGGCCTCGACGCCGGCCACGTTGTCCTCGGCCACGCCGCTTATTTCGGTGATGGCCCGGCTGATCTGCTCTGAGGCGGCCGACTGTTCCTCGGCCGAGGCGGCGATGGACTGGACCGCGCCGCTGGTGGCGTCGGCGTTGTCGACAATGGCCAGGATGGCCTGACCGGAACGGCCGGCCAGGGTGTTGGCCTCGGTGACGGCGGCAACGGCCTGGTCCATGCCGCGAATATTGCGGCCGGCCGCTTCCTGGATGGCCCGGATGCGCGATTCCACTTCCTTGGTGGCCACCATGGTTTTTTCGGCCAGCTTACGCACTTCGTCGGCGACCACGGCAAAACCGCGCCCGGCTTCGCCGGCCCGGGCCGCCTCGATGGCGGCATTGAGCGCCAGCAGGTTGGTCTGGTCGGCGATGTCGTTAATGACGCCGACCACCTCGCCGATGGACTGGGCTTCCTGGCCGAGCTGGCCCATGTCGCCCTTGAGCGCCGAGGCGATGCCGTTGACGGTGGTCATGGATTCCCCGGCTTGCTTGACCACCTCGGCTCCGGCCACGGCGTTGTCGCGGGTGGTTTCGGCGGTCTTGGCGGCTTGGCCGGCATTGGCGGCGATCTCAAGGATGGTGGAATTCATTTGCGTGACGGCCGAGGCGGTCTCGTCCACCCGGCGGCGCTGGAGTTCGACGCCGGCCGCCGACTGTTCGGTTTGGCTGGAAAGTTCCTGGGCCGCGCCGGAGAGCCGCCGGGAGATGTCGGCGGCTTGTTCGGCCACGGTCTTCATGCAGGCCAGGGTCTTGGCCAGTTCCTCTTCCTTGCGCATGGCCTCGCGCATGGCTTCCTCGGCGGCCTGGGCGCTGCGTCCGGCCTCGGCCTGCTTCTCCTCGACCTGGCGCATCTGGATTTTGAGGTTGTCCACCATGGCCGTGGTGTCGTCGCGCAGGGCGGCGAATTCGGCTTCGAAACGGCCGGAGGGCTTGGCCTCCAGGTCGCCCGAGGCCACCTTGCGGGAGTAGGCTCCCAGGGCGGCCAGGGAGCTGGAGATGCCGCGCACGATCCACAGGATGACCAGCAGCACGACCACGGCTAGGCTGGTTTCCACGGCGACCTGAGCCCGGTCGACGATATTTTCGGTCTCGTGGCGTTTGTCGGCGTAATATTTTTCAATCTTCTCGAAGGGGGGCATGAGCTTGCGGCCGCTTTCCACCATGGCCGCCGTCACCTGCTTGGCCTTGGCCGAGGCGTCGACATAGGCAATGAAACTGCGCTGGTAGGCGTCGATGACCACGTCGCAGCCTTTTTTTTGGGCAGCGGAAAGGTCTTCGGCGGCAGCGACCATGGCGTGGAGCTTTTTCACGCCGTCCTGGACCTTGGCGACGTAGGAGGCTTCGTCGCGCAGCTGCCAGTTCTTTTCGTGGCGGCGGATGGTCAGGAGCAGGATCTGGAAATCCTTGTCGGCGATGGGGGCGAATTTGTCGTCGAGGTCCCGGGCGGCGTAGACGAAATCCCGCATGATGCCGTCATGTTCGGTGAAGCCCTTGGCCTTTTCGATGGCGGCCAGCTCCTCGAAGCTCTTGCTGTAGGCGGTCAGTTCGGCCAGGGCCTGCCCTCCCTCGCCGGACAGGGCGTCGTCGCGGCGCAGGATGTCCTCGACGTCGGTCCGCACCTTGCCGATGTGCTTGTTGACGGCCTCGATGGTGGCCGGATCGTGGCGCAGCAGGAAGTTTTTCTCCTCCCGGCGGACTTGGAGCACTTCCAGGTAGGCGTTGGCCGCCAGCTCTTCCAGGTTCTGGTAGCGCTCGGTGTAGTGCCGGCCGACCTGATCCGCCGCGAACAGGCAGACAAATCCCAGCACGCACACGCCAAGCAATAGGTACAGCTTGCTCCGCACTCCCATCGCATCCTCCACGGTTAGGCAAACTCGCCGTCGTCATCGCGGCGACATGAGGCGCTTTCTATACTAGCAAAGGCTGAAAGTCATGAGATATCAACTATGCAAGGCCGGGGCCAAGGATTGAATCGGCGTAAAGGTCGCGAATTGCGACATCGACGTGTCGAATGCGCGCGTGACGGCGCCGGGCGCGTGTCAGGTTCTTTGACAGGTTGTCAAATGCCGCTGCTGCCGGGAGACGGCTTCCCGGTCCAGCGGGCGCGCCTGGGGCGGTTGCGCCAGGGACTGGCTGGCCGTCGTCAAAAGGAGCAGGGCCAGCCAGACGAGGCCGGCGGCAAAGGCGTAGCCCGGGCGTTTGGCAAGGCGTGCGTTCGTCATGGCTTCCCCAGCAGAGAGGCAAATCGATAATGCGATTGGATCACTTTTCCCGTCGAGGGGGTCCGGGGGGGATGATCCCCTCGGTGGGTCCAGGGCAAAGCCCTGGCCGCCGGAGGCGTCCCACTACGGCGAATCCTGCCTGTCCCTACGGACTGACCAGAATGACGACGCGGCGGTTTTTGGCCTGGTTTTCCGGGATGGGTCGGCCGGCCGGGTCGGTGTTGGGGGCCACGGGCTGAGTGTCGGCCAGGCCTTCCACGCGCAGGTGGTCGCGGGCCACGCCGTGGTCGATGAGGAACCGGGCCACCCGGCTGGCCCGGGCCGAGGACAGCTCCCAGTTGCTGGGGTAGAGCCAGGATTCCATGGGCAGGTTGTCGGTGTGGCCCTCGACAGTCACCTTATACGGCGTGCCGGCCAGGGTGGCGGCGATGTCGCGCAAAAGCGGAATGCCGCCGGGTTTGACCTCGGCGCTGGCCAGATCGAAAAAGGCCGCGCCGCGAAGGTTGAGTTCCACGCCGTTGTCCCGTGGCCGCACTTCCACCGCTTCGGCCGTGACGTCGAGCTTGCCGGCGAGTTCCTTGCGGATGTCGTCGAGGCTTTTGCGGGTCGGGCCGGTGCGTTCCTCGCCGGGTTTGGGGGCTTTTCCCGCTGCCGCATCGGCCTTGGCCGGTTCGCTCCCCTTGGGCTGGTCGCCGGGGTGGGCTGTCTCGGGCGTCTTGGCTTGCTCCCCGGGCTTGGCCGGTTCGGCCGATTTGGTCTGCTCCTGGGGCTGGCCGGAGTGGGGTTCGCCGGGTTTCGAAGCGTCGGCCGCCGGGGTCCCCTGGGCCGGCGGCTCGTAGGGCGGCACGGATTCGCTGGCCAGGGTGGTGCGGCTGACCTTGGAGCGCACTTGCGGCTTTTCAAAGGGCAGGGGCGGCGGGGCGGTTTTATCCGTCACCGGCGGCGTTTCGTCTTTCTTCTTTTTTGGGGCAGGCTTTTCCTGGACCATGGCCTGCTGCATGGAGTCGGCCACGCGCTCGTAACGATTGAGGTCGACATGGGACACGGCCACGATGAGCAGGAAAAAGCAGAGCAGCAGCGTCATCATGTCGGCCAGGGAGATGGGCCAGAGGTCCTCGTCCTCGTGACGGCGCTTGCGCAGGTCGGACAGCTTGAACATGGCGGCCTAGGCGTCCCGGCCGAAGACTTCGCCGGCTTCGGCGCGGTCGATGGAGGCCCAGCGGCGCGGCGGCAGATAGGCCTTGAGCTTGTCCAGCACGATGGCGGCCGGGGTCTTGTCCTTTATAAAGAGCGTGCCGTCGCGGATGACGCACATGAGGATGACGCGCTCCTCGATGCGCTTTTCCACCTTGATGGCGATGGGCAGGAAAAGCAGGTTGGAGAGCAGGATGCCGTAGAGCGTGGTGGTCAGGGCCACGGCCATGTGGGCCCCGAGGTTGCCCAGGCCCACGCTCATGGACTGCATCATGCCAATAAGCCCAATGAGCGTGCCGATGATGCCGTAGGCCGGGGCCAGCTTGGCCATGGTGCGGTAGATGCCGGCCGAAGACAGCTCCTGCTGGTAGGTTTGCTCAATGCGGGTATCAAGGATTTCTTTTATCTCTTCGCGGGAATAGCCGTCCACGAGCATTTGCACGGCGTTTTGCAGGAATTCGTTTTCGATGCCGGGCAGGGCCTGTTCCAGATGGATCTTGCCCCGGCTGGAGGCCTCGCGGGCGATGGAGACGATGGCCTCGATGTAGTGGTCGGTGGGCAGTTCCTCGCGCTTAAGGGCCGTCAAAAACGTGCTCGACACCCGCATCACTTCCCTGAGCGGAAAGCAGATGAAGGTGGAGGCCAGCGTGCCGCCCAGGACGATGGCCAGACCCGGGACGTTGATGAAAACACCGGCGCTGTCCGTGGACAGGTAGGTGGCAAAGCCCAGGATGGCGACGCCGAAGACGATGCCGATGACGGTGGCGATGTTCACGAGGCAAGTCCCTTGGCGGCTTTGATGCGGTCGAGCAGTTCCTGTTCCACGGCGGCGGCCTCGTCATCGTCGAGGGCGGCCATGGCCGAGGCTTCGTCGCGCACGATGCCGGCGATTTTTTTGGAAAGCGTCTTATAAATCTTGGCTCGGGCGGCCTCGCCGGCCATGGCCGCCAGCACCGCCACCTTGTGAAAGCCCATGGTCGAGAGAATCTCTTCCAGGGTCGCGCCGTCCACGGACACGATGTCGTCCACGGCGTTGAGGTCGGCG
>JAEZEM010000338.1 GCA_023417745.1 Pseudomonadota bacterium | reverse complement strand
CCCCCGGCCCCCCCGAATGGAGAAAAGGGGGGTAAGGGAGGCGGGGCGCTGTCCCGCGCACCTTGGGCGTGATCGGCGACGCCCCCTCCGTTTCGTGACGAAAATTTCATACTGCCGCGTGACACATTCCTCGCCGCGCAGCCATTGCCATGACAACGACCCGGAACTCCGGCGTTTTCCCAAAGCTTCCACCAGCGCTCCGCGCCTCTTTTGGCCCATGACGAACGCCGCCGCGCCCCGCCCACGGCTGGACATCGGCCGCCCCGGCTCCTAGCCTGGGTTCACTGAGGCGACCCATGCCTCAAAGGAGTGCCCAGTGGACAGAAGAGCGTTCATGAAAACGGCCGGCACGCTGTGCGTCGGCCTGGGAATCGGCGGGGCGCGCGACGCCCTGGCCCAGAATGCCGACATCCTGCCGCCGCCGGCCCTGCCGGGCGGCAAAACCCTGGAAGAGGCCCTGCGCGCCCGACAGTCCAGCCGGAGCTATGCCGACAAGGACATCCCGGCCGAGGTGCTTTCGGGTCTGCTGTGGGCGGCCTGCGGCATAAACCGCAAGGAATCGGGCAAGCGCACCGCGCCCTCGGCCGTCAACAAGCAGGAAATCGACGTCTGGGTGGCAAAAAAGGATGGCTTTTTCCTCTACGAGCCCAAGGACCACATGCTGTCGCGCAAGGGCTCCGAGGACATCCGGGCCTTGACCGGAACCCAGTCCTACGTGGCCGAAGCGCCGCTTGATCTGATCTATGTGGCGGACATGGGCAAGGTGGCCGGCAATACCGACCAGGATCGCTCCAACCTGGCCTGGGCCGACACCGGCTACATAAGCCAGAACGTGTACCTGTACTGCGCGGTCATGGGCCTGGGCACGGTGGTGCGGGCCAGCATCGACGTGGCGGCGCTGTCCAAGGCCATGGGGCTAGGCGAAAAGCAGCGCATCATCATGGCCCAGTGCGTGGGGTATCCCAAGGCGTAGGGCACGCCCCTTATCCAATACGAGAGCATTGTCCGCCGACGAAACGCCCTCCGCGCGTTTCGCGGACGCGACACGTGGGCGCTGGATCGCGCCGGCCCGGCCATGAGGCGGCAGGCGCGATCCAGCGCGGGACGTCCCCGCGTCCTTGACGGCGCCACGAGCCATGTATAAACAATGTTTATACTGACTCAGCCTTGCCGGTCAGGCCGTCTCGGCTTGCCCGGGAACGACGCTGCCGGCAGGGATTCGACATTGTTGCGCCGCAAGGAGAGACTCGCCATGGAGACCGTCTTGGCCCGATGGGGCAACAGCCTGGGCGTGCGCATTCCCAAGGGCATGGCGGCCGACGCCGGGTTGGACGCCGGCGACGCCGTCAGCATCACCCAATCCGTGGAAGGGATCGTCATCAAGAAGGCGCAGCCCAAACCGCAATACCGTCTCGCCGATCTGGTCAGCCGGATCACGGACGAGAACAGGCATGAGGCCACGGACTGGGGCCAGCTCAAGGGCCGGGAAATCTGGTGAGGGAGTATCCGGAGCGAGGCGATTTCGTCCACCTCGACTTCGATCCCAAGGCTGGGCACGAACAGGGCGGCCCCCGGTTTGGCCTTGTGCTCTCGCCCGGCGTCTACAACGAGGCTTCGGGGCTAGCCATCGTGGCCCCGATCACCAGCCGGCAAAAGGGCTATCCCTTTGAAGCGCCCATCCCCGAAGGCGAACGCTGTCATGGCGTGGTGCTGGCCGACCACACGCGCAGCCTCGACTGGCGGGCCAGAGGGGTGAAAATCGTGGGGCAGGCGTCCCAGGCCCTCGTCGAGGATGTCCTGGCGCGCTATCTCACGTTACTGACCTGACTTCCGGGGATCTCGGCGGCTGCCATGGTGGGCAAAAGCCAGCTGCCGGCTGTGGAATCTTGCTGGCCTGCCCCCGTCATTTCGACGGGGGTCCGGGGGAACCGCTTTTTAAAAGCGTTCCCCCCGGGTCTTCTCTTCACCTAACCCGGATAGCCCGCGTCCGCCTCCAGCCCCCGCGAATTGGCGGCTTGCCGGGCGAGCACGTCGCAGCGCTCGTTTTCGGGGTGGCCGGTGTGGCCGCGCACCCAGCTGAATTTGACCTTGTGGCGGGACAGAAGCGGCAGCAGCCGCAACCACAAGTCCTGGTTTTTGACCGGCTTACGCTCGGAATTGACCCAGCCCTTTTTCTGCCACGAGGCCAGCCAGCGCTTCTCGATGGCGTCGTGGACGTAGCGCGAGTCGGTGGTGATGGACACCACGCTCGGCTCGGCCAGCTCTTCCAGGGCCACGATGCAGGCCAGTAGTTCCATGCGGTTGTTGGTGGTCAGCTTGCGCCCGCCGGAAAATTCCCGGCGCTCGTCGCCGCACAAAAGCACCGCGCCGTAGCCGCCGGGGCCGGGATTGCCCAGACAGGCCCCGTCGGTAAAGATGATCACGTTTTGTTGCGGCGCTTTGGTTTCCTCGGTCACGTATCGTCTCCTTTTGCCTTGTCGGCGGCCTCGTCCAGGGCTGAAACGAGCAGGCCCACCACGGCCAGCAGGCCTTCGCGGGTCTTGCCCGCCCGGCAGGCGGCGTCCAGATGCTCCCTGGCCAGATCGGCCGGCAGCCCTGGCGGCAGGCCGGCTGCGGCCAGGGGCGGCAGGGCCACCCGGCTGCCGGCGCAGTCCGGGGCCGCGTACACGACGATTTTTTTGGGATTATTGGGGGCTGTCGTCGGGACCGGGGCCGTCCCCAGCCGCACGGCCAGCTCCAGGCCGAAGCGGCCGCGCAGATGCTCGGCCGCCTCCAGCAGCCACAGCCGGTCCTCGCGGGTGAGCACCCCGGCCGGATCGGCCACCACGCCCCGAGCCTCGGTGCGCGCGATGACCCGCTCGAAATTTTTCTGATAGGCGGCCACGGCCAGGGCAAACACCCCGGCCAGCAGCAGTCCGCGCGCCAGCCGCTCCGAGGTGGACCGGCCGCGCGGGACAAAAAACAGCCGCTTCATGACGCGCTCGGGCCGTCCCCGGCCACCCGGCCGTCGCGGATGTGGACCACCCGGCCGCAGCGCTCGGCCAGCCCCGGATCGTGGGTGACGAGGATGAGCGTCATGCCGTCGGACAGGGAAAAGAGCAGTTCCATGACCATCTGCCCGGTCTCACCGTCAAGGTTGCCGGTGGGTTCGTCGGCCAGAAGCAGGCGCGGACGCGGGGCCAGGGCCCGGGCCAGGGCTACCCGTTGTTGCTCGCCGCCGGACAGCTCGGCCGGAAAATGACCGCGCCGCCCGGACAGGCCCACGGCGTCCAGGGCCTCGGCCGCCCGGTCGAAGGCGTCGGCCCGGCCGGCGAATTCCAGCGGCAGGGCCACGTTTTCCAGCGCCGTCATGGCCGGCACGAGATGGAAGGCCTGAAACACGATGCCCACGTTGTCGCGGCGAAAGCGGGCTAGCGCATCCTCGCCCATGGTCGTCAAGTCATGCCCGGCCACGGTCACCGTGCCGGAGGTCGGCGCGAGAAGCCCGGCCATGAGCATCAAAAGCGTGGTCTTGCCCGCGCCCGAAGGCCCCATCACCGCCGCCACTTCACCGGCAGCGGCGGCAAAGTCCACACCGCGCAGGATGTTGACCCCGCCGGCCTGGCTTTGTAACGTCAGCCGCACATCGGACAAGGAAATCATGCACGCCTCCAACATCCCCACAGCGGGCGCGCCGCGCCCCTTGCCGTCTCCGGCAGGATACCAGCTTGCCCGGAAAAGACAAACCGCGCCGGTTTGCCTGGCCTTGGCCCTGGTTCTGGCCGTCCTTGGAGTTTTCATGCCGCGTACCGCCTCGGCCGTGACCCTGGCCGCCCTGGGCGACAGCCTCACCGCCGGCTGGGGACTGCCCGCCGCCGACGCCTACCCGGCCAAGCTGGCCAAAGCCCTGGCCGCGCGCGGCTATGACGTGGAGATCCTCAATTTCGGCATTTCCGGCGACACCACCACCGGCGGTCTGGCCCGCCTCGACGCGGTGCTGGCCGCCAAACCGGCCGGCGTCATCCTGGAACTCGGGGCCAACGACATGCTGCGCGGCATGCCCACGGCCGTGCCCCGGGACAACCTCGACGCCATCCTGGCCCGGCTCAAAACGGCCGGCATCCCGGTCATGCTCTGCGGCATCCAGGCCATGCGCAACTACGGCGCGGCCTACGCCCGGGAACTCGACGCCGTCTACGCCGAGCTGGCCAAGAAATACGAAGCCGTGCTCTACCCTTCCTTTCTCGACGGCGTCACCGGCGTTCCCGGCCTGACCATGCCCGACGGCCTGCATCCCACCGCCGCCGGGGTGGACGAAATGGTGCGGCGCAGCCTGCCCGTCGTGGAAACCTTTCTTTCGCGCCTGGGCGTTCGCCCGGCCGGCGCGCCGTAACCGCCATGCCCGCCCTTTTGGTCGACATCGGCAACACCAACATCAAGTTCGGCCTGGCCGAGGCCGGCGGGCTGCTGTCGTCGTTCGCCCTGCCGACCGACCGCAACGCCACGCCCGACAGCCTGGGCCTGGCCCTGGCCTCGGCCCTGCCCTTTCACGGCTGCCGGCCGGCCGACGTCGAGGCCGCCGTGGCCTCCAGCGTGGTGCCGCCGCTTAATCCCATCATCGAACATGCCATCTCGCGCTATCTCGGCGTGCGGCTGCGCTTCGTGCCGACCGACATCCCCATTCCGCTGAAAAATCTCTACGGCCGGCCCCACGAAGTCGGAGCCGACCGGCTGGTCACGGCCTTTGCCGGCCGCCGAGCCGTGGGCGCGGCCTCGGTCATCGTGGTGGATTTCGGCACGGCCACCAATTTCGACTGCGTCCAGGACGACGCGTTCCTGGGCGGGCTCATCTGCCCGGGCCTCATGACGTCGCTTTCCGGGCTGGTCAGCAAGACGGCCAAGCTGCCCCACGTGGCCCTGGACCCGGGCGACGGGGCGCTGTCCATCGGCCGGTCCACCACGGACTGCATCAACCAGGGCTTCGTCTTCGGCTTCGCCGACATGGTGACGGGGGTGACGGCCCGCTTAAAGGCCCACCTCGGCGGCGACGTCCACGTGCTGGCCACCGGCGGCTTTGCCGAGAAGCTCGCCCCCATCTGTCCGGTCATCCGCGACGTGCGGCCGGAACTGTTGCTCGAAGGGTTGCGGCAATTGTGGCTGGCCTCAAGCCGGCCGGGAGGCCGGAAATGACGATACTGCCGGAGATCCTCGGCTGCTACCAGTCCGAGAAGCGCGAGAAGATGGGCGGCCAGGGCGGTTCCGGGCGCGGGTTCGTTCAGCGCATCGACTGGCTGGCCCTGAAGCTTGGGCCAGCGCGCATCGTCATCTTTCCCCTGGACGAAAAGCACCTGCCCATGCCCCTGCAAAAGATCGTCACGCCGGAAGAATTCCTGCGCCATTTCGTGCCGGCCCCGCTGCTGTACAGCGAGTCCGTCGCCCCGGCCGCCTTGGTGTTGGGGCGGCTGCTGCGCGACGTCGGCCCGGGTTTGGACCACAAAACCCTGCCGCCGCCCGAACAGGCCCTTTTCCTGGTCATCCTGGCCGCCCTGGCCGCCGCCGGCCGGCCCGACACCGGCGAGGACGCCCTGGCCGTGCTCCAGGGCGGCGCGGGCGCGGCCACGGCCGAAGGCCAAAAGCTGGCCATCAACGCCTTCGGCATCAGCCTGCGCAAAAGCGGCGATTTCGACGGCGCGGCCAACTACTACCGCAAGGCCCTGGAGCTGTCCCCGGACGACGAACGCCTCATGTTCAACCTCGCTCGCACCCTCTACGAAAAAGGCGACCCGGCCGGCTGCCGGGAGCTCCTGGAAAAGGCAGTGGCCGCCGACCCGGACTTCGCCGAAGCCAAGGCTTTCCTGCGCTACCTGTCCCGGCGCGCCAAACCGGCCGGCGTCGAGGACTTCCCGGACATCACGATCTGACGAAGCCTGGGCGACATTCCCGATTCCCCCGCCGCAGCCGGCATTTTGCCTGCCCCCGGGACTTATAAATCGTTTCGAATTACGCTACAGCCAACAGTGTCGGGCCGCGCGGCCCGCCTTCCACGCATAAAACGCCAAACCCCATACTTTCAAGGAGACCATCATGAGCACCATAGCGGCCGTTTGGGCCAGGGAAATCCTCGATTCGCGCGGCAATCCCACCGTCGAGGTGGAGGTCACCCTGGAAT
>JAEZEM010000308.1 GCA_023417745.1 Pseudomonadota bacterium | reverse complement strand
TGGGTGGTGGGGTGGTCCGGCGGACGGCCCGAGAGAAGATGGGGGCTGGAATTTGCCGGTTTGGGCCGGACGGAAGCCGCCCAACCCAAACCGGCAAATTCCAGCCCCCAACTCGCCAGCAAAGCGGCCGGATCGGCGCGATCAAAGCCTCGCGCCGATCCGGCCGCTTCGCCATGTCTTGAGCTTGATCAACAGGATGCAATTGGCGTCTTTCGCCAAAACAAACCTGCTAGCAGGCCTCTGGTGCAACCGGCTTGCCCCTCATCCCCCAGGCGAACCGAGTCGTTGAAATTTGCGGGCCGTCGAGCTCCCGCGCCCATTCGGGGTTTCCAAAGGGGGGCACCCCCTTTGGCCGCCGGAGGCATTCTTCCGTCTTCCCTCTACCCTTACCCTGTCACTCCAAGGGAAACGTCACTTGAAACGTGGTGCCTTGGCCGGGTTCGGAGGCGAAGCGGATGTCGCCTTTGTGTTTCTGGACGATGGACAGGGCAATGGCTAGGCCTTGGCCGCCGCCTTTGCCGACGTCGCGGGTGGTGAAGAAGGGATCGAAGATCTTGTCTTGGAGTTCGGCGGGGATGCCTTTGCCGGTGTCGGCCACGGTGATGGCGATGGCTTGGCCTTGGCGGCGGCTGACGATGTCGATGCGGCCGTTGGCTTCGGCCTGGTGTTCGATGGCCTGGGCGGCGTTAATGAGCAGGCACAGCAGCAGCTGGTTGAAGTCGCCGGGCACGCAGGGCAGCGGCGGCAGGTCGTCGGCCAGATCCGTGCGCATGGCGATGGGGTATTCCTGGGCGCTTTTGGCGACTTCGACGGTGGCCCGGATGGCTTCGTTGACGTCGATGGCCCGGCGGCCGACGGATTCGGTCTGGGCGAAGCGTTTGATGGAGCGCACGAAGGCGGCCACGCGGTCGGCCCCGTGGCGGCTTTCGGCCAGGGCCTGGGGCAGTTCGGCCAGCAGCATTTCCAGGTCGTTGTCGCGGCGGAAGGCTTCGATGGCGGTCTTGGCCGCTTCCAGCCCAGGTCCGCTTTCGGCTTGCGCCAGGGCGGCTTCGTACTTGTCGAGCAGCATCAGGACGTGGGTCAGGCCGTTTTGGGCGAAGTCGAGGTTGCCGGCCAGGTATTGCAGGGGGGTGTTGATCTCGTGGGCCACGCCGCCGGCGAGCTGGCCAATGGCTTCCAGGCGTTTGGCGGTGGCGAGCTGAAGTTCGAGCTGGCGCAGGCGGGTGACGTCGGTGAACACCTCAAGGGACCCTTGGTAATCGCCGTCCGGGCCGACGAGGGGCGAGGGCGAGGCCATGATGACGACGGAGCGGCCGTCTGGGCGGCGCAGGCGCAGTTCGTAGGGATCAGCTTGTCCCTGGGTCCGGGCGGCCAGGGATTCCATGAAGCGGCCATGGTCTTCGGAACGCAGGAAGGCGAAAAGCGGCTGACTGATGACGGCGTCCATGGGCCGACCGAGGAGATCGCACAGGGTCTGGTTGGCGAAATCGACGCGGCCTTCGGGGGACAGCACGGCCACGCCCTGGTGCATGGCTTCGACCAGGGAGCGGTAGAGTTCCTCGCTGCGGGTCAGGGCGTTTTCGGTAGCCCGGCGCTCGGTGACGTCGCGGCAAAGGACCACCTTGCCGGCGAACCTGCCGGAGATGTCGCGCAGGGGTTCGGCCACGACGCTGTAGTGGCGGTCCACGTTTGCCAATTCCACGACGATCTCCACGGGCAGGCGGCTTCCTGGCTGACGGGCCGACGCCTCCAAGGCCGGGGTCAGCCAGGGAAGCAGCTCGGCCAGGGGCCGGCCGAGCAAGTCGGCGCAGGCGTCTTCGCCCTGGGGGGCGAAACCGCCGTAATAGAGCGCGCCGCAGGGCGACTCCCGGCCGAGCAGGGCCAGGGCCGGGACATTGGCGTTTTCCAGCGCCCCGGCCGCGTCGAGCAGGAACAGGGCGTGGGGCACGGTCTCGAACACGGTGAGGTATTTGTTCTTTTCGTTGGCCAGGGCGCGGTTTTCCCGGGCCAGGGCGTCGTGGAGCCCTTTTTCCGAGAGTTCCTCCCAGCGCAGGACAAAGGCGTATTCCATGCGTTCGAAGCAGGCGACGACAAAGGCCCGGGCCTGGGGCAGGCCGTTGCCGAGAATGTCGGCCCGAGCGTCCAGGAGTTCCAGGTAGGCCTGACGGTAATACTTGAGCAGCCCCCAGAACATGGCCAGGGAGATGCCGCGCTGGCGGTGCAGAGCGGCCTCGCGCACGGCAAAGGCGGTGACGGGGTCGTCGAGGTCGGGGGTCTCGGCCGGATAGTCGGCCAGGCGGCCGGGGTCGCCTGGCGAAGCGGCGGCCAGGGCGGCGACAACGGCGGCGGAAAGTCCGGCGACGGACACGCGCCAGGCTTCGACCAGAGTAGAGGTGTAGGCCGTGTAGCCCTGGGCCTTGGCGTGGGCCAGGACGCGCTCCATGAGCCAGGGTTCTTCCCGGGCGAGAAGCGGGGGCAACAGTTCGGTCCAGGCGGCGGATTCGGGCGGCATGGGCGCTCCCGGAACAGCGAGCAAACGTTTGACCTTGCGTCACTCTTGCTGAAACGCGCCAGCCCGTCAATTGCCGACCTGAGCCGGGCCAGAGGCTGGTCAGCGCGTCAGCAGATGGAGCACCAGCACGGCCAGGACCAGGGCGGGATAGGCGCTGGCCCGGTTAAAAAGCGACGCGGCCTCGGCGTCATCAAAGGTGGCGGCCAGGGAGACGGCCGGCGGCAGCATGAGCCAGGTTCCGCCAAGGACGGCCAACAGCACCAGGGGCGCGGACACGGCCAGGGGAGAAAGAACCAAAAGCGGCGCGGACACGACCAGGCTGGTCCCGAGCATGGCCACGGCCAGCCGGCTGGCCCGGCGGCCGCCCAGGACCACGGGCACGGTGCGCGCGCCAAAAATGGCGTCGCGCCGGGCGTCATGCCAGTCGGCCGGGATGTTCTGGCCGCCGATCTCCCAGGCGAACACCCAGGCGCACAGGCCGGCCAGGAACCAGGGCGAGGGTTCCGGGACCACGGCGTAGGCGGCGGCCAGGGGACCTAAGGATTTGACCACGCCGTTAATCAGCGCCCGCAGGTGGGTGACGGTCAACAGCAGGCAGTAGGCGGTTTCGAGCAGACAGCCGGCGATGAGCAGGCCAGCGCAGACAGGATTTAAGGCATAGGCTCCGGCAAAAGCGACCACGGCCCAGCAAACGAACCAGAGAACGGCCCCGGGCAGGGACAGGCAGCCCCGGGCCAGGGGATGGCGGATAAAGGCCGCGTCGAGGTAGTTGACGCGCTCGTCCTCGCCGCTGCCTTCGAGCTGGAGCTTGTCGGAGCGGTAGTCCACGATGT
>JAEZEM010000234.1 GCA_023417745.1 Pseudomonadota bacterium | reverse complement strand
GGAAGTCCGCCGGAACGACATCGATTTCCATGAGGCGTCTCCTTGCAGGATGGGCTGTCCCCGGACCGGCGGGCGGCCGCCGACCCGGACGCCGCGAGGGTTTTCGCTTGGATTGGGTCGCCAGGGGATATAAAAGAAAACGCCATGCATTTCCAGCTTGAATCCGAATACCTCCCGCGCGGGGATCAGCCCCAGGCCATCGACGAACTGGCCCGCAACCTCGACCAGGGCGTGCCGAGCCAGACGCTGCTTGGGGCCACCGGCACGGGCAAGACCTTCACCATGGCCCAGGTGGTGGCCAAACTTGATCGTCCGGCCCTGGTCATGGCCCCCAACAAGACCCTGGCCGCCCAGCTCTACAGCGAATTCAAGGGGCTTTTTCCCCATAACGCCGTGGAATACTTTGTCAGCTACTACGACTACTACCAGCCTGAAGCCTATCTGCCGCGCACGGACACCTACATCGAGAAAGATTCGTCGATAAACGACGACATCGACAAGTTGCGCCACGCCGCCACCCATTCGCTGCTGACCCGCCGCGACGTGCTCATCGTCGCGTCCGTGTCCTGCATCTACGGCCTGGGCTCGCGCGACTACTACGAGCGCATGGTGTTGACGCTGACGGTGGGCGAAAAGATCGGCATGGAAAAGGTGCTGGCCCGGCTGGTGGAGATCCAATACGAGCGCAACGACTACGATTTCCACCGGGGCGTGTTCCGGGTGCGCGGCGACGTCATCGAGATCATCCCGGCCTATGCCCGGGAACGGGCCCTGCGCCTGGAATTTTTCGACGATGAGCTGGAAGCCATCCAGGAGACTGATCCGCTCACCGGCGAAGTACTCGGGACCATGGACAAGGCCATCATCTTCCCGGCCAGCCACTACGTTTCCGACCGCGACAATTTGAACCGCGCCGTGTCCGACATCCGCGAGGAACTGCGCCTGCGCCTGACCGAGCTGCGCGGGCGAAACGACCTGCTCGCCGCCCAGCGCCTGGAAATGCGCACCATGCAGGACCTCGAAATGATCGAGGAGCTCGGCTACTGCAACGGCATCGAGAACTATTCGCGCCACCTCGACGGCCGGCAGGCCGGCGATCCGCCGTATACGCTGCTCGACTACTTCCCCAGGGATTTCATCCTGTTCGTGGACGAATCCCACATCACCGTGCCGCAAATCGGCGGCATGTACGCCGGCGACCGTTCGCGCAAGCAGACGCTGGTGGACTACGGCTTTCGCCTGCCCTCGGCCCTGGACAACCGGCCGCTCAATTTCGAGGAGTTCCTGGGCCGCATCGGCCAGGCCGTCTATGTCTCGGCCACGCCCGGCGATTGGGAGCTGACCCGCTCCGAAGGCGTTGTCGTGGAGCAGATCATCCGGCCCACGGGCCTGCTCGACCCGGAAGTGGAGGTGCGGCCCACCAAGGGCCAGATGGACGACCTCATGGCCGAATGCCGCACCCGCATGGCGGCCGGCGAGCGGGTGCTGGTCACTACCCTGACCAAGCGCATGGCTGAAGAGCTCAACGAATACTTTAACTCCATGGGCGTCACCTCGCGCTATCTCCACTCCGACATCGACACCCTGGAGCGGGTGGCCATCATCAAGGCCTTGCGCCAGGGCGAATTTTCCGTGCTGGTCGGCATCAATCTGCTGCGCGAGGGCCTGGACATCCCGGAAGTGTCCCTGGTCGCCATCCTCGACGCCGACAAGGAAGGCTTTCTGCGGTCCGTCCGTTCGCTGATCCAGACCTTCGGCCGGGCGGCCCGCAACGTCGGCGGCCGGGTCATCCTCTACGCCGACAACATGACCCGTTCCATGGCCGCAGCCATGGACGAGACCGCCCGTCGCCGCGAGAAGCAGGAGGCCTCCAACCGCGAGACGGGACTGACGCCCCGTAGCGTGGTCAAGGCCATGGACAGCGTGTTGGACTCTCTGTACGCCAAGGGCGACCAGAAAACCGGGTCCTGGAGCTCCTCCGGCGGCGGCTACGCCACGGCCGGCGGGGGACTTGGGGCCGGCGCGGCCGTGCACGAGGAGGCCGAGGCCTACGGCGGCATGTCGAAAAAAGCCATGGAACGAAAACTCAAGCAGGTGGAGCGCGAAATGCGCGAGGCGGCCAAGGCCCTGGAATTTGAAAAAGCGGCCCAGTTTCGCGATCAGGCCGCGACTTTGCGCCAGCGGCTGCTGGAAATGGGCTAGTCCGTGGCCACGCGCAAGACCTTGCGGCTGCGCAGCCGCGTTGCCCGCCTGAACAACCGTCTGGGGCACTGGGGACCGCTTATCGGCGGCTTCCTGGTCCTGGCCCTGGTCTTCGTCTTTGGTCTCGTCGGCTATATGCGGGTGGAGGACTGGAGCTTTTTCGACAGCCTCTACCAGGTGGTCATCACCCTTTCCACGGTCGGCTTCCAGGAAGTCTATCCCCTGTCGCGAAACGGGCGCATCCTGACCATGGTGCTCATCGTTTCCGGGGTGGGCACGTTCGCCTATCTGGTCGGCGCCTTCACCCAGGTGCTGGTGGAAGGCCGCTTGCAACAGTATCTCGGGAGACGGCGCATGCAAAAGGTCATCGACGGCTACAAGGACCACGTCATCATCTGCGGCTACGGCCGCATCGGCTCCATCGTGGCCCGGGAGATCCTGGCCGAGGACGTGCCTGTGGTCATCGTGGAGAGCAATCCCGAGGTCATCCGCCTGCTGGATGAACACGGCGTGCCCTATGTGGCCGGCGACGCCACCGCCGACGAGGTGCTGCTGGCCGCCGGCCTGGAGCGGGCCAAGACCCTGGTGGCCGCCCTGACCCAGGAAGCGGCCAACGTGTACGTGACGCTGACCGCCCGCCAACTCAACCCGGGCATCCGCATCGTGGCCCGGGCCGACGCCCAGGGCCATACCCAGCGGCTGCAACGGGCCGGGGCCGATCAGGTGCTGGTGCCTCACCTCTACGGCGGCGTGCGCATGGCCCAGTCCGTGCTGCGCCCGACGGTAGTCAACTTTCTGGAGCTGGCCGGCCGCAGCGGCCCCGCCGACCTGCAGATGGAAGAACTCCAAGTCACCGACCATTCCGAGGTCGTGGGCAAGAACCTCATCGATTCCCAGATCCGCCAGCGCTTCAATCTCATCATCGTGGCCATCAAGAAGGCCGGCGGCGAGATGATCTTCAATCCCCAGCCCCAAGCCGTGCTGGAGAATGGGGACACCATGATTCTGGTCGGCCGCAGCGACGGTCTGGACGGGCTGCGGGCCGTCCTTTGAGCCGCGAACTCGCGCGTGCGGCAGCGGTCATCCTGCACTACGGGGACTGCCGCCTGACCCGCCGTCTGCATGAGCAACTTCTGGTGGAGGCGCAGGCAGCCGCCATGCCCGTGCTGGTGCTGGACAACGCCGCGCCCGAACCCTACGCCGCCGCTTGGCGGCGGCTGCCCGAAAACCGCTGTTGGGCCGGGGCGTTCGATTTCGCCATCCAGGCGGTGCGCGAGATGGGCTGCAGCCACCTGTGGTTTCTCAACAATGACATCGTCTTCACCTCGCGCCCGCCCTATCTTGGCCGCGCCCTGGGCCGGCTGGCCAGGATGGAGGCGGCGCTGGGGTCCGTAGGCTGTTTTTCGCCGGCCTTCGAGGCCAGTCCCTACCACCCGCAGATGGTGGCGCGGCCGGGCGGCGATTTCCGATTGGTGCGAATCATGGACGGGGTCGCGCCCCTCGTTTCCCTGAGCGCCCTGGAAACTGTTGGCGGCCTTGACGCGGCGGACAATCCCCGGGGCTACGGCGTGGACGTCTGGCTCGCCGTGCGGCTGCACCGGGCAGGCTACAAACTTGTGGTCGACCACGGCCTGACCGTGCGCCACCGCCACCACACCACCGCGCGGGAGGTGCCGGGCTTTCTTGAGGCTGCTGCCCGAGCCGAGGCCGCTTATTTGTCCGCGCGACTGGGGCCGGACTACCGGGAGCGCGTCGCAGCCTGGCAGGGCGAGACCGTGGAAGCGGAGAATCTCTCATGTCGCGTCCACGAAAAGCGTTGATGATGTTTCGTAGACAGCACAAGACAATAATGGATTTATATTAAAAACCATCGTGTTTTTTCAGTGGTGTGACGCCAGGAGCGGCCATGGGACACTACGACTTTTTTTTGCCGCCGGTGTTCGACGTCCTGCCCGAGGGCGTGGCCGACCGACTGCTGGCCGGGGTCTTTGGGCGCAAGCAGGCGGCGCACACCGGGCTTGCCGCCCTGCGCGCCGCGACGCAAGGCGGCAAGCCGGGCACGCTTTGCGCCCGGTTGGGCCTTGAACTATCGCTTTTGGCCTTCGACCTCGACCCGGGCAATGCGGTTCTGGCCCGGGGCATCCTGGCCCTCGCCGGCCCGGGCGGCGCGGCCTTGCCCTCCGACGTTTCGGACGCCTTGTCCCTTGCCGTCGCGGACGGGCTTGGCCCCTATTGGAGCACGGCCGTGGAAGAGGCCGGCCGCACGGGCGATTGGCTGGAGATTTGCCGGCATCTGCAGGGCGGCTCCAGTGGGGCGTCCGCTCCCCCGGCTGGACCCTTGGCCATGCGCCTGGCCGGGCTGGCCGCCCTGGCGGCCGGCGAGGCGGGGCGCATCGACGCTTGGCGGGCCGGGCTTCCCGCCGGACCGCTTTCGCCGGGGCTTGCCTACCTGCGCGCCCGGGCGGCGCTGCGCCTGGACGGACGCGAGGCGGGCATGGCGGCCATGCGGGCTTTTCTCGCCCGCTACCCCTGGTGCGCCCAGACCCTGCTGGCCCTTCATGACCTGGAGCGGGGCCGCGACGCCGCCTTGACGCCGCTGCCCGGCCGGCTGGCCATCCTGCTCTATTCCTGGAACAAGGCCGAGGAGCTGGGCCGGACTTTGGAAGGCATCCTCGCCAGCACCCTGCCGGATTTCCACATTTTCGCCCTGGACAACGGCTCCACCGACGCGACCCCGGACGTGCTGGCCGCTTTTGCCGCCCGGCTGGGACCCGGGCGTTTCACGGCCCTTGGCGCGCCGGTCAACGTGGGCGCGCCGGCCGGGCGCAATTGGCTCAAGCACCTGCCCGATGTCCTGGCCTGCGATTACGCCGTCTATGTCGACGACGACGCGAGCCTTCCTCGTGACTGGGCCTTGCGCTTTGGCGCTGCCGTGGCCGCCTATCCGCAGGCCGGGGTATACGGTTGCCGCGTCCATGACGCCGGCTGGCCGGCGGCGTTGCAAGCCGCCGAGTTCCTTGTCGAGCCGGACGGCGTCGCCACGGGCCTGGTCGCTTCCGATTTGCAGCTGCAAGCCCCGGATGTGGGGCAGTTCGCCTATTGCCGGCCGACCCTGTCCGTCACGGGCTGCTGTCATCTGTTTTCAGCCGGCGCCCTGGCCGGCGGCGGCGATTTCGACATCCGTTTTTCGCCTTCCCAGTTCGACGACTTCGACCGTGACCTGCGCGTCGCCTTGGCCGGCGGCTACGCCGTGTGCCAGGGACATCTGGCTGTGGGGCATTTGCGTGCAAGCGGCGGCGACGCCGCCAGACGTCGCGCGGCTGGAGCCAACGCCCACGGCAACATGCACAAGCTGCAAGGCAAGTACGATGCCGGCGATCTCAAACGCCTGCGCCGCGCTCAGCGCCGCCTGCTGTTGACCGATCTGCGCAAAAAGGCCATCTGGTTGGCCCGCCACGCCCCCGACGGCGCGAGCGACAAGGAAGAGGACTTATGAGTCAGGAACGGGACATTGCCGGGAAACTGCGCGAACTGCGCGACCTGATCCACGAATACGACTACCGCTACTACGTCCTGGACGACCCCTCGGTGGAGGACGCGGCCTACGACGCCCTGTATCGGGAACTGAGGGCCCTGGAAGCGGCCCATCCCGAGCTGGCCGATCCCAATTCGCCCACCCGGCGCGTGGGCGGGGCGGTGCTGGAGGGCTTTGCCTCCCGGCCCCACCGGCTGCGCATGTACAGCCTGGACAACGCCATGGCCGAAGCCGAATGGCGGGATTTCGTGACCCGGGCGGCCAACAAGCTGGAGCGCGACGGCGTGGCCTTCGAGGCCCCGACCTTTTGGGTCGATCCCAAGTTCGACGGACTGGCCCTGGAGATCATTTACGAAAACGGCGTCTATGCCGGAGCGCTGACGCGCGGCGACGGCGAGACGGGCGAGGATGTGACGGAAAACGTGCGCACGGTGCGCAATGTCCCCCTGGACCTGCGTCCCCACGCTGTCCGGGCCGGGCTGCCCGTGCCGCGCTTGCTCGAAGTGCGCGGCGAAGTGGTCATGACCCGGCAGGATTTCTACGAGCTCAACGAACGCCAGCGGGAGCAGGGGGGCAAAGTCTTCGCCAATCCCCGCAACGCCGCCGCCGGTTCGGTGCGCCAGCTCGATTCGCGCATCTCGGCCACCCGGCCGCTGACGTTTTTCACCTACGCCGTGGGCAGCCAGGACTGGGGCAACGGCTTGGCCGGGCCGGGCTGGGCCAGCCACAGCGCGGTCATGGCCGGCCTGGGGGCTCTGGGCCTGCCCGTGGCCGGCCAGGGCAAGGTCGTCTCGGCCGACGAGGTCTATCCCTATTTCGAGGCCATGGGCCGGCAACGCCAGGAGTTGCCCTTTGAGATCGACGGGGTGGTGGTGAAGGTGGACAGCCTAGCCTTGCAAGAGGCCTTGGGCTTTACCGACCGCGCCCCGCGCTTTGCCGTGGCGCTCAAGTTTCCGGCCCACGAGGCCGAGACCGTGCTGTCGCGCATCGAGGTCCAGGTGGGCCGCACCGGCGTGCTCACGCCGGTGGCCATCCTGGAGCCGGTCAGTCTGGCCGGAGTGACGGTCTCCCGGGCCACGCTGCACAACGAGGACGAAATCAAGGCCAAGGACCTGCGCCCGGGCGACACGGTGGTGGTGCGCCGGGCCGGCGACGTCATCCCGGAAGTGGTGCGGGTGGTGGAGGACAAGCGTTCGCCTGAGGCCGAACCGTACGATTTCCCCCATGTCTGCCCGTCGTGCGGCTCGCCGGCCGTTCGCGGCGAGGGCGAGGCGGCCTGGCGCTGCGTCAATCTGGCCTGTCCGGCCATGCTGCGCCGGGGCATCAGCTATTTCGTGTCCAAGTCCGGCCTGGACATCGAGGGCCTGGGGGCCAAGTGGGTGGCGGCGCTTATTGACAAGGGCATGGTCAAAAGCCCGGCCGATCTGTTCGAGCTCACCGAGGCGGACTTGCTGCCTTTGGAGCGCATGGCCGAGAAGTCGGCGGCCAATTTCGTGGCCGCCGTGGCGGCTGCCAAGCAATCGGCCACGCTGGCCAAACTCGTCGCGGCCCTGGGCATCCGGCAGGTGGGCACGCGCACGGCCCGGACCCTGGCCGACCATTTCCGTGACCTGGACGCCCTGGGCGCGGCCACGGCCGAGGAACTCACGGCCCTGCCCGACATCGGCCCGGAAGTGGCCGGCTCCATACGGGAATTTTTTGCCAACGAGGCCAACCGGGAACTGCTGGACCGGTTCAAGCGGATCGGCTTATGGCCGGTGGGCGAGGCCAAGCCGGACACGCCGGCCGTCCAGACGGTGTTGACCGGCAAACGGTTTTTATTCACCGGCGCGCTGCCGGACTTGACCCGCGAGGCGGCCCAGAAGCTGGTGGAGGCGGCCGGGGGAATTGTCGTCGGCTCGGTGTCCAAAAAGCTCGACTATCTCGTGGCCGGGGCCGATCCCGGCTCCAAGCTGGCCAAGGCGCAAGCTCTGGGCATCACGATCCTGTCGCCGGAAGCGTTCGCCGCCTTGCTCGGCGGGCTGACCCGCGAGACGACCAGCCGCAAATCCCTTCTCGACGTCTAACCTCCGGCCATCTTTCGTTCCCCAGGTGGGGTTCCCAAAGGGGCTCAGCCCCTTTGGCCGCCGGAGGCATTCTTCTCCACGTCTACGTCCACGATCACCTTCATGGCCCCGGGGCGGCTGGCGTGGTCCAGGGCGGCCTGGAATGCGGTCAGGGGGTAGGTGGCTTCGGCCAGGGGTGTGACGTCCACCAGCCCGTCGCGCAGGTAGGCCAGGGCCAGGGCCGTGTCGCCGCAGCGCGAGCCGACCAGGCTGATTTCATCCACCACCACCCGGGCCATGTTGAGGCTGGTCGGCGCGAAGGTCGTGGTCTTGAGCACGACGATCCCTTCGGGCCGGGTGAGGTCCAGGGCGGTTTCCAGGCCCTGGGGCCGGCCGGTGGCCTCGATGACCACGTCGAAGCGGCCGTATTCCTGCAATAATCCTTTGACCAGCGCCTCGGCCGTGTCGCCCTGGCGCGTGGCGACGCCCTGGGCGGCGGCGATGGCGAGCTTGGCGGCGTGTTTGCCGCCAAGGACGAGGCCGGGCACGAGATGGCGCAAGGCGCAGGCGGTCAAAATGCCGAGCTTGCCGTCGCCAAGGACCAGCGTCTTGGTTCGGGCCGTCAGATGCAGCTGCTGGCCGGGCTCCAGGGCGGCGGCCAGGGGTTCGGCGAAAACGGCCTCCAGATCGCTGACGCCATCGGGCACGACATGGACGGCCCGGGTCGGCACGGTCAGGAACTCGGCGAACGCGCCGTCCTTGCCGGCGATGCCGAGGGTCGTACGGTCCGGGCAGTGGCGGGGATCGCCGCGTTGGCAGCGGGGGCAGACGCCGCAGCCGAGGTTGATGTCGGCCACGACCCGTCGGCCGACCAGCTCCGGCCGGCCCGGCGCGGCCGACACCTCGCCCACGAATTCGTGGCCGGGCACGCCGGCAAAGCCCATGTAGCCGCGCAGCAGCTCCAGATCGGTGTTGCACACCCCGGCCAACCGCACCCGGATAAGGGCCTCGCCCGGGCCGGGTTCGGGCCGGGGACGCTCCGTCAGCCGGGCCGCGCCGTTTTCGAAGACCACCGCTTGCATGAACGCTCCTTGGCGAAATTGTTGCCAGCTAGGCTACCCCAGGCCGGTCACGGCTGCAAATCCCGGCGCGTCGCCGCCCCTGGTCCTGTTCGACTTTTCGCCGGACCGCCTGTATCAAGGAACCATGACCGAAAACGAAGCCATACTGACCGAGGAAGGGGCCTTTGAGGCCGTTGTGGATGTCGCCGGAACCCGTTTGGACGCTTTCTGGAGCGCCCGGCTGGCGGATAAGGACGTTTCCCGAGGGAAGGTTCGGGCCGCCATTGAGGCCGGACTGGCCGGGGTCGATGGGGAAATCTGCCGCAAACCGGGGCTGAAGCTTCGCGGCGGCGAGGCGCTGACGCTCACCCTGCCCGAAACGCCAAGCGAAGCCAAAGCCGAGGACGGCGAACTCAAACTGCTCTATCTGGACGGGGACGTGCTGGTGCTCAACAAACCGGCCGGGCTGACCATCCATCCGGCCCCGAGCCAGCCCGAGGGCACCCTGGTCAACCGGCTGCTGCACCATTTCCCGGACATGCGGGCCATGGCCGGCGACCGGCCGGGCATCGTCCACCGCCTGGACAAGGACACCTCCGGCCTGCTGCTCGTCGCCCTGACCGAATCGGCCCGATTGGCCCTGGCCGCCGATTTCGCCGAGCGCCGCGTGTCCAAGACCTATCTGGCCCTGGTCCACGGCCGCCCCGTACGGCCCGATGGGGTCATTGAGCTGCCCATTGGCCGCGATCCCAAGCATCCCACCAAAATGGCCGTGGTGGCCAAGGGCGGGCGTGAAGCCAAGAGTTCCTGGAAGCTGGCCTGGTCCGCGCCCGACGGCTCGGCCAGCCTGCTCGAAGTGGCCATCGCCACCGGCCGCACCCATCAGATCCGCGTCCATATGGCCGCCATGGGCCATCCCATTGTCGGCGACGCGGTTTATGGCGCGCGCCAGCACTCCGACTGGACCCGGCGCGGCGGGGCCTTGGCCCGGCTGGCCAAACGGCAGATGCTTCATGCCTGGAAGCTGTCCTTCGAACATCCGGGCACGGGCGAGGAATTGTCCTTTTGCCAGCCGCCGCCGGCCGATTTCTGGCGGCTGCCGCTTATGCTTGGCCGGCGCTGCCAACGGGTGGGGCTGGTCGGGATGCCGGGCTGCGGCAAATCGTCGCTGTTGGCCCATTTCGCCCAGGCCGGCCATCCGACCTTTTCCGCCGACGCGGCCGTGGCCGCCCTGTACGCCCCCGGGGGCCACGGCGCGGACATGTTGGCTCGGCGTTTCGGTCCCGAGGCCCTGGCGGCCGACGGGGGCGTGGACAAGGCTTGGCTGCTGGCGCGCATGGAAGCCAGCGACCGCTTCCGGCGCGAGGTGTGCGATCTGGTCCATCCGCTGGTCAAGGGCGAGTTGATCGGCTTTTTAGGCGACCATGCCGCCGCCCGGGCGGTCTTCGCCGAAGTGCCGCTGCTGTTTGAAGCCGGCTGGCTGCCGGGCGAGGTTGTGGATCTGGTCGTTGGCGTGCGTTGCGACCCGGCCGTGCG
>JAEZEM010000212.1 GCA_023417745.1 Pseudomonadota bacterium | reverse complement strand
GGGCAATAGCGTGCATGGAGAAATCATTACCGAAAACAGTCGGAGTTGTCCCGCGTCGCATCAGGAGCCGCCGGCCTGTCCGGAGCAATCCTGGGGGCACACGCCGTGGCTGCGCTCGAAATCGTCGCACACCCCGTCGCCGCACTTGCCGGCCGCGCCCGCAGGCGGACCGCCGCCGGGACCGCCCGGAGGACCGCCGGGCGAACCGGACGAAACCCGCAGCGTCGGCGAAGCCGGCTTGATGCCGGACGAAGCCGGAGCCGCCGCGCCGGACGATGCGCCGGAAGCCGGACCGCAGTCCTGGGGGCACACGCCATGCGTGCGTTCGAAATCATCGCAAATGCCGTCGCCGCACTTGCCGGCCGCGTTCGCAGGCGGGCCGCCGACCGCCCCCGAGGCCGGCGGCGGTGAGGCCCCGGCCGGGCCGGACGACGGACCGCAATCCTGGGGACACACGCCATGCGTACGTTCGAAATCGTCGCACACCCCGTCGCCGCACTTGCCGGCCGCAGCCGCAGGCGGAGCGCCGGCCGGACCGGCGACCGCCCCCGAGGCTGGCGGCGGCGAAGCCCCGGCCGGGCCGGACGACGGCCCGCAATCCTGGGGACACACGCCGTGCGTGCGTTCGAAATCATCGCAAATGCCGTCGCCGCATTTGCTGGCCGCGCCCGCAGGCGGGCCGCCGACCGGGCCAGCGGCCGGCCCTCCAGACGGTGCGCCGGGGGGCGGCCAAGCGCCGGTTGGCGCGCCAGTGCCCGGACCGGACGAACCAGGGGGCGGCGTCTGGCCGCCGGGACGACAGGCGGCGTACTCCTCCTCGCTCACCCGGCCGTCGTGGTTGGCGTCGCAGGAAAGATCGGTGCGGCAGTAATTGATAAGCGCCAGTTCGGTGAGCCGGCAGCCGGCCGGCGCGCTTGCCCCGGCGTCGCAGCCGTTTCGCCGCCGCAGTTCCGTGATGGTTTCGCAGGGGCCGTGCCCAGGCACGGGCTTCCAGGCTTCGATGGCCTTTATGGCCGACAGGGCATGGCTGGTGCGCCAGGTGGGCAGCCAGGCATTGGCCGCGGCCGGGTCGAGCAGGTCCACGGCGTAGCCCATGACGCCGCCCAGGCTTTTGACGCCGCAGCCGATGGCCAGCAGATAGTTGATCTGTTCCTTGCTCTCCCCGGCCCCGGGCGCCCGGCCCGGTTCGTGGCCGTTCTCGGCAGCCACCCAGGCCAATTTGCCGGCGGCCACGATCTGTTCCACGGAGCGCAGGATCAGGTCGAGCTGGTCGTTTTCAAAAAACAGCGGCTGGCCGAAACGAGGATTGGGGTTGAAAAACACGCCGTCGATGGCGGGATTGGCCCTGGCCGAGGCCCGGGCCCGGGCGTTGATGAACAGCACATGCTTTTTGTCGAGGGATTTGAAGAGCCGAGCGAAATACTCGGTCTCGTCGTCCCTGACCCAGTTGCGGAAGGCGTAAAAATCCATGCCCTTGGGCGTAAGCCACCGAGCCGGATCGCCGTCGCGGTCGTTGGCCGCGTCGGGGAACGGCCGGCGGGAAAACTGGGCCGGATCGCGCACCAGCTCGGCCGGCGGCGGCACGCGGAAATCGATCAGCGAGACCTTGGGATCGCCCCAGGCCTGGCGCAGCCCGGCGTCGGTCCCGTAGCGGGCTGTCAGCCAGGAGCGAAAACGGGCCGTGAAGTCCGGGGAGTAGTCGGTGAACATCATGGGCCGGCGTCCCAGCCCCTTGCCGCCGCCCGGAGCGTCCACCACGATATAGTTGGGGCCGTAGCCGTCCTCGCCGGTGGGGCCAAGGCCGAAGGCCCAGCCGACCAGGGCCGGATGGGTCCGGTAGCGCCCGACCAAAGCCTCGACAAAGGCCCCGAAATCCCGTCGGACGCCCTGACTGCCCAGGCTCGGGTTGGCGTAGGCCGTGCCGTAGGCGTCGGTTTCGCAGGACCGGCAGGCCGAGCGTTCCTGGTAGCCGGCCCCCTGGGGAAAGCCCTGCTCGGCCAGCCACCAGCCGGGCAGAAAATGGTTGGCCGAGGTCTTGAGCACCACCTGGGCCTTGCGCCTGGCCGCGTAGTCCATGACGGCGTCCAGGGGGGCGAAGTCGTAGCCGGCCGCTTGCAGCGTGGCCGGCCGGGCCGGGGAGCGGTCGAGGTCGCTCCACCAGACGCTGGCCATGACCAGGCGCACGCCCTGGGCCAGGGCCGTGTCCACGGCCCGTTTCATGGCCTCGACCCAGCGGGGATCGCCGTACTCGGGCTGGCCGGGCATGGGATTGCCTCGGCCGGGATAGTAGTAGATCTCGACAAAGCCCGAGGTGGCCGGCTTGCCGTCGACCAGAAGGACCGGCCAGGCTCCCTCGCGGCCAACGGCGCTGGCGGCGGCCAGGGCGCGGCCTGCGTCGGCCAGACAGACGGTCAGGATCAGACAGGCCAGCAAAATGGTCAGGCGGGGGCGAATCATGGGCAACTCCTGGGGCCGGCGGCCCCGACCGGCCTTAGACGACCGCGACGGCCAGGGGCGCGCCCGCTGCGGTCTGGCCGGCCACGACCGAAGCCGTGGTCGAAGGGCCGGCGACGAGCAGGTTGCCGCCGACCAGACTCTTCCCGACAAAGCCTTCGAAATCATACGGATACCGAATAGCCCGAAAGACGTTGTTGGCATAGCCCAGGCCGGCGGTCTCGGCCGACTCGCCTTGTTGCAACAGCCCTTGGTCGGTGCCGGGGTTGACGTAGTCCCAGACCGTTTGCCCGGCCGGCGTGATTTCCTGCACGGTTCCGGTCGCGCCAAGGGTCACCAGGGTGTCGCCGTTTTCCAGACGCTGGACCCCGGAAACATAGGCCGAGTAAAAGCCGGGCACGTCGCCGTCGGGATAGCTCCAGACCACCTCGGGCTCGACAAAGGAGCCGTCGAGATTGCGCCGATAATTGCCGTCCTCGTCCACGGGCAGGACCAGTTCCTGGACATGGGAATACTCGCCGTAAGGACTTTGCCAGCCGTTGTTAAATAGGAGCACGTCGCCGGCCCCGGGCAGGCCGCTTTCGATCCACTGGGCGTCGTGCTGGCCGTACAGGGTCTGGTCGACCAACGTGCCGGCGTCGTAGGCCCGGGGATTGCCGAAGCGGTACAGGAGATCGCCGCCGTGGCCGGCCTTGCCGCCGGTGGAGCCGGCCGCCTCGGCCGTGGTCGTGCCGTGGTCGATGATCCAGACCTCGCTTTGGGTGTGGACGCTTAAAATAATCTGGTCGGTTTCGGCATTGTAATCAATGCCGTTGATATGGGTCCAGTCGGAATCGACCTTGCCGGTTTCCTTGACCAGCGCGCCGATGGCATTGAGGTTGATGCGCTCGGGATGGCTCGACACCTGGCCGTAGTCAGGCAGGGCCGGATTCTCGTCCTGCACGAGATGGTCCCAGGCGTGCCATTCCCAGACGACCTGTCCCGAATCCGGCCCGGTTTTCTGGACCTCGACCACGGAATCGACGAGCAGGCCCTTGGTGGGGATAAACGCCGGGGAACGGCCGGCCAGGTAGGCTTCCTGGGGAGTTTTGTATTCCCAGGCCACCAGCAGCAGGTTGCCGTTTGGCATGACGCAAAAATCGTGGTGCTGGCTGTAGTCATCGCCGATGTACTTGTAGCTCCAGACGAGGTCGCCCTGCCAGTCGAACTCCTCGATAAGACCGCCGGCCGGGGCGTTCATGACGCCGACATGGGCGTTGCGGTAGGCGACGGCAGAGCGCACGAGGTCGCCGTTGTCCAAGAGATAGGCCGCTCCCGCGCCGACATGGGGACTTGTCCAGGAATTGACGACCTGACCGGCGTTGTTAAGGAGCCAGGTGTCGTGGCCGAACAGGGTCGAGACCAGGGTCAGGCCGGGCTGGGCGGCGACATCGGCCGAAAAAAGGCCGACGGTTTGTTCCTGGGCGTTGCCGTTGGTCATGGACGATTCCCGGGTCTGGCAGGCGAAATAATGCCCGGCCGCCGTCGACGCCTCGGGCAGGCCGCTTGGGGCACGCCTTTCCTGATGTTTCGCCAGGAGGGGAGCGAACATCCCCTCTCCTGCCTGTCTGGTGGTAGACGCAACCCCCAGGCTCGTCAAGACGAGCCGACTCCGGTTTCCACTGGAACCGCTGTCGGCGTCATTGACAAATAGGCCGCAGCGTGGTCTACATTACGAGTCTTGTCTCTAACAAACGAGAAAGGACTTGTTTGCCCGTACGGAAAGAGGTCTGTCATCTTGATTGCTTCCTTATTCAAGCCACGCCGTCGCGTTGTTCCCCCCGGGGACGCTCCTATGTAATCAGCGCCATGCCGAAGCCGCCCCTGTCGCGGGCCTACACGTTGAAGGCCTCCAAGATTCCTGAGTACTTCGGGGTATTGCTTGAAAACCCGATTCCAGAGGTCTTCGACGTGGCGTTTCTGGCCAAGTCCGGCTTCCGCTACGCCATTGACCGGGCCTTCATCGACATCCTTGCGGGGCTGGGGTTTCTGACCGAAGCCGGCCAACCCACCCGGCGCTATGCCGATTTCCACAGCCGCCGCCAGTCCGGGACCGTGTTGCGTCAGGGGTTGGCCGAAGCCTACGCCGGCCTGCTGGCCGCGCTGCCCCAGGCCGCCGCCTGCCCCGAACGGCAGATCATGGAGATCGTGTCCCAGTATTTCGAAGGGGAATTAAACGACATGGCCGCCTGCGGCATCGCCGCCACCTTCCTGGCCCTGACGCGTTACGCGGCCGGCCTCGACAACGGCGCGGCCATCGCGGGTTCGCCCTTTGCCGAAGCGGCGCAACGACCGGCCCTCGCCACGGTTGCGGCGTCCGAGCCGGCCCCCGACGCCAGCGGCCCTTCGGCCGTGGCCGCGCCCGAGCCGGTCGCCGCGACCCAGCCC
>JAEZEM010000463.1 GCA_023417745.1 Pseudomonadota bacterium | reverse complement strand
GAGCGCCGCCGATGGCGTCCCCGGCTGCCGCGCCTGCCCCGGCCGCGCCGCCGGCTCCGGCCGCCGCCCCGGCGAATTCGGCCGCCTTTTCGGCCATCGACGCCGACGGCAACGGCCGCATCACCCTGGAGGAATGGCGAAATTTCCAGGAACGCGAGTTCCGCCGCCTGGACCGCAATAACGACGGCGTCATCACCCGCGAAGAGATGGCCGCGCCAAGCCCCTCCCGGGCCGCTTCGGCCCGACCCGCGCCCTGACCGGCCGCCGTCGTCTCCTCTTCATCATCATCAACCCACCCAAGGAGCGCCGCCATGCCATCGCCCGTGATTCCCGTTCCCAAGGGCTTTTCCTTTGCCACGGCCTCGGCCGCCTTCAAGTACACCACCGGCCGCGACGACCTGGCGCTTATCGTCAGCGAATCCCCGGCCGCCGCGGCCGGCGTTTTCACCCAAAACCTTTTCCAGGCCGCCCCGGTCACCGTGGCCAAGGCCCAGCTGGCCGCCTCCGGCGGCCATGCCCGGGCCGTCCTCGTCAACGCCGGCCAGGCCAACGCCTGCACCGGCGCGGCCGGCATCGCCGACTGCCGCGAGACCTTGTCCATGGTGGCCAAGGCCACCGACCTTTCTCCGGAGGAGATTTTGCCGGCCTCCACCGGCGTCATCGGGGCGCGGCTCAAAATGGACAAATGGAAGGCCGTGGTCCCGACCCTGGCCGAAAATCTCGGCCAGACCCCGGCCATGGCTGCGGCCAAGGCCATCATGACCACGGACAGCTTCCCCAAGATCGCCTGGGGGACGCTGACCACCGAAGCCGGCGAGGTGCGCGTGCTGGGCATGGCCAAGGGGGCCGGCATGATCGCCCCCAACATGGCCACCATGATCGGCGTGCTTTTATGCGACGCCAAGGTCGGTTCGCTGTGGTGGCAGGAGGCCGTGGCCGCCGCCGCCGACCGCAGCTTTAATAGCGTCACCGTGGACGGCGACACCTCCACCAACGACTGCGTCCTCGGGCTGGCCAACGGCGCGTCGGAAGTGGTCATCGACTCGGCCGAGGGCCGGCAGGCCCTGCTCGCCGTCATGGCCGAGGTCTGCCAGACGTTGGCGGCCATGCTCGTGCAGGACGCCGAGGGCGGCACCAAGGTGCTGCGCATCAAGGTGACGGGCGCGGCTTCCCCGGCCGAGGCCGAACTGGCCGCCCGGGCCGTGGGCAATTCGCCCCTGGTCAAGACCGCCTTTTTCGGTCGCGACGCCAACTGGGGCCGCATTGTCTGCGCCATCGGCCGCTCGGGCGCGGTCTTCGATCCCGAGGGCGTGGCCGTGCGCATCGGCGGGGTGCCGGTCTTTGAAAATGGGATGCCCGTGGCCGACGACCTCGACGCCCTGCTCGCCCCCCACATGCGCCGGGGCGAGATCCCCGTGGACATCGAACTGGGCGGCGGCCCGGGCCGCTACCTGCTTTTGGCCTCGGACCTGACCTACGACTATATCAAGATCAACGCCGACTACCGCACGTAGCCGCCTTACCGCCCGCCCCGCGCCAGCGGGGCGGGCGTTTCACGAGTAGCGCCCATGACGACGGACGACCACGCCAAGGTGGACATGAGCGACCGGGAGCGGGCCACGCGCTTGGCCGACCTGGTCTTCGAGGCCGGCATGCTGCGCAAGACCCCGCGCACCGGCTACCAGTTTCTCGGTTCGGGCTCGGAAAACGTGGCCGAGCACAGCTGTCGCACGGCCATGATCGGCTTCATGCTGGCCGGACAGGCCGGGGCCGATCCCTACCGCACCATGGCCATGTGCCTGTTCCACGACCTGCACGAAGCCCGCACCGGCGATTTCAACTACGTCAACAAGCTCTATAACGCCTGCGACTCCCGGCGCGCCCTGGCCGACGCCCTGGCCGGCACGGGACTGAGCGCCACGGTCATGCCGCTGCATGACGAGCTGGAAGCGGCCCAGACCCTGGAAGCCCAGCTGGCCCAGGACGCCGACCAGATCGATCTCATCGCCAATTTGAAGGAAGAGCTCGACCTGGGCAACCGCTACGCCGCCGCCTGGATCGAGGCGGCCATGGCCCGGCTGCGCACCGACGCCGGCCGCGCCCTGGCCGCCACCCTGGCCGCCACCGACCACGCCGAATGGTGGTTCAACGGCCCGGACCGGCAATGGTGGAACCGCAAGAACGGGCACGCCCCCAAGGACTGAGCATGCGCGCCGCCGTCATCTCCGACAGCCACCTGTCGCGGCCAAACGCCTTTTTCGAGGCCGTCTACGCCCGCTATCTGGCCCCGGCCGATTACGTCATCCACTGCGGCGACCACACCGGCCAATCCCTGTGGAGCTATCTGATCCAGCATCCCGGGCATGTCTCGGTTGCCGGCAATTGCGACGGCTTTGCCCTGGGCGGCGATCCGCCGCCGCTGGTGGAGCTGGTGCTGGAAGGGGTGCGCGTGGCTGCGGTTCACGGCTGGGGGCCGCGCCCCGGACTGTCGGCCCGCATCGCCGAGACCCTGGCCGGCCGCTTCGACGTCATCTTCTTCGGCCATTCCCACGCCGCCGAGGATACGACCTACGGCGACACGCGCCTGATTAATCCCGGGGCGCTCACCCCCGGCGGGTCGCTGGCCTTGGTGGATTTTGGCGGCGACGGCATTCGGGTGGAATTCGTTTCGCTGTAGCCTGCTGCCGCAACGTTAAACGGCGGGGCGTCCGTTGCCGGACGCCCCGCCGTTTTCTTTTTCCTAGTCCGTCCGGCCTATATCCGCACTTTGATGACGGCGAGCAGGTCGTTGACGTAGCCGTCGCCGCGTTTGTACTCGCGGTAGCCGCAGGCATGGGCGCAGCCCACGGCGTAGAGCCGGTCGCCTTCGGCCACCAGATGGGAAGCCAGCTGACCGCAGGCCAGATCGCAAAACACTCCGGCCAGATCGACCACGTCGCCCGGGGCGTGCTCCGGGTTGGTCGAGGCCACGATGCGCCCGCCCGGCTCCACGAACATCCCTTCCGACCCATCCAGAATGCCGCCCGAGCCGTCTCGGGGCAGGCAGTCGTTTAACATCGACAGGAACTGCGGTTCGCTGTCAAAGACGATGCCGATGCCGCCGATGGTCGTGTCGGAGCTGGTCAGCGAGGTGATCGGCGCGCTGTAGATGTAGGTCGAGCGGGGTTGCCCGCCGGCCTCGTAGAGGTCGGTCGTCTCGAAATCCGAGACCCGGTAGAGCTGGGAATCGGCGATGGCCAGGGTTTCGGACACGTAGCGGGCCGCGACGACGCGGCCTTCCTGGCCGTGCTCGTCGGGGTTGGAGCAGGCCAGTATCCGGCCTTCGCGGTCGTAGACGAAGAGGTTGGCGTACACGGTGTAGAGGCTGTTGATGTAGGCCAGGATCTCGCGCATCCGGCCGCGGTCGGCCTCGCCCAGGCGCGGCTGGTCGAGAAAACGGCGGAAATCCGAGGTCAGCGCCCACCAGCGGCAGTCGTTGGCCCGCTCGTAGAGGTTGCGGTCCATGATGTCGATGGCCAGGGCGGCCAGGAATTGCACGTCGTGCAGGCGCGAGGCGGTGACGAGCTTGAGCAGGCCGCCGGTGGATTCCTGGAAAACGTGCTGCACCTGGTCGCCGATCTTTTTAACCTCGTTTAAGACATGGGGCAGGGCTTGGGCCTCCACCCGCTCGGACGGATCGGCCTGGACGGATTTTTTCGCGGCCATGATCTCGCCGTTTTGCACCACCAGTTCCAGATCGGACAGCACGTTTTCCGAGGCTTCCTCCACCTGCACCAGCCGGCCGGAGAAGATGGCGTTTTGGCGGATGGCCGCCTCGTCGAACCGATGGCCGTTCACGCCGTTGCGAAAGGCCGTGGCCACCCGCTTTTGCACGTGTCCGTACCAGGGCAGGCCGAAAAAGCCCTGGTAGCCCTTGGTGGGCAGGGTCTTGGACAGATAGGCCTCGCCGGCCAGCTGGGTCATGTGGAAGTCGTCATGCAGGTTCAAGGCATGGGCGCGTCCGGCCGGGGCGCGGACCGGGTCGCTGGTGGCGATGGACCGGCCGTCGCCGTCCAGAATTTCGATGATCATGTCGTCGGAGGAGCGTCGCAAGCTCTCGAAGATGCCTTCCATCTCGCCGGCGAAATCGAAGAGCAGGGCCAGCACGCCGACGGGCGCGCCGGTGTCGGGATGGCGGATGGCCTGGGAATAGGCCAGCACGTCGCCGCGCCCCGGGGCCAGGTCGGTTTCGCGGTAGGTTTCCACGTACTCGCGGCAGCCCATGGCCTGGGGCAGCAAGGGGGCGGCGCTGCGGGTCAGGGGATTGCCGCGGTCGAGGTGGGCGCGCACGACGCCGTCCGCGTCCATGACCACGATCTCCCAATAGACGGTGTATTTGTTGCGGTATTCGAGTAGGCGCTCTTCAATGGGTTCCACCGCGTCGCGGGAGAAGTCGCCGGCCAGCAAAAAACGCACGATGTCGTCGTCGGTGGCCAGAAACCCGACGTCGGCGGTGCGCTCAAACAGGTTGCGCTTGAGGATGTCGATGGCCACCTGGGCCACGGCCGCGATTTCCAGCACCACCTTCTGGGTGTTTTCCAGCACCAGGGTGTCCACCAGATTTTTTTGCAGGGCGGCAAAATTGTCCTGGGTGGCGATGATGAAGTCGATCAGCGTCTGGGCGATGCGGCTGCAGTTGATCTTGCCGGTCAAGGTGGCTCGGGTCCACTGCCGGTCGAGGCGGCCGAGCACGTTCTGACAGTCGCCGACCGAGGCCATGGCCCGAAGCAGGGTCTGTTCGTGGCGCGTAACGAGTTCCCTGTCCATGCGAACCTCCCTGGGCGCGGTGACCGTCGCCCGCCGGCCCAAACGTCTTTTGGCGGGCGACGGAGGCTGTCCGGTCCGGCACGACACAACTAGGCCGGGCAGGAACAAGCCTGACAAATAAATTCCGGTTTTGTGAAAAAGCCGCGTTGACGACGGTCGGCGCGCCAACGAAAGCCGCGTCGGAAACCGTCCGATTCTGGAGTGCGAAACAGGCCGAGGAAGGGGTCGAGGCGCCTCGAAAGCCGCGTTTGCCGCTCCCGCAAACGAAAAAATGGCTTTCCCGCCCCTCGCCGAGGCCAAAAAAGCACCTCTCGACAAAAAAGTCAACGTCTGCGATGGAAAGGCCGGGCCGGCAATGGATCAAGGCGTTGTGGCGTCAGCAACAGTTACGAATATGTGACAATCCGTGCTGATCCTTGCTAAATGCCCGTCCGTGGTAAAGGCTGGCGCGCGCAAGGAGACAGTCTTTTTCGAGTGCATCGGAGGGGGGATGCGTTTCGTCTGCAACGAAATGCTCGCCCAATGTTCACTCTTGCAGGATGTTTGCCTGCAGCAGACGCCATGACACGGGACATGCCATACCTACGACGCATGACGTGTCACGGCTTCGACCGAGGCGACGGCCGGCCGGAACTTTCGAGAAAACAGGGGATAGGAGTATGCGATCCATCAAATTCAAAATCATGTTGCAATTGGTTCTGGTCATTTCCATTCCCACGACTATTGTGTTGGGAATCATTTTCAACACCATCTACGACGATACCGTCGCCCTGCACGTCGCCTCCATCCGCAAGGAAATCGGCCAGCTGGAAAACGCCATGACGATCTTCATGGAGCAGTCCAAGCAAAACGTCACGTTCCTGGCCGGCGATCCCTTGCTGCCGCGCGCCGACGCCACGCTCACCTCCTACGTTGCGACAACAGCCAAGACCAAGTCCGTGCCCCGTCCCGACGACCGCCTCGGCCAGGACATCACGGCCCTTTTCACCCGGGTCCAGGCCACCCATCCGGCTTATGTGGAAGTCTTTTTCGGTTCCGTTGACGGCGGCTTCGTCTCCAGCGTGGCCGGCGACATGCCGGCCGGCTACGATCCGCGCAAGCGCCCCTGGTACCAGGAAGCTCAACAGTCGCCGGAAAAGGCCATCATCTCCAAGGCCTACATGTCCACCACCGGCGAGGCCGTGGTCAGCGTCACCAAGGTGGTTTCGGACAAGGGCAAACTCGTCGGGGCCGTGGGCGTCGACATCTCCCTTGGGGTCCTGACCAAAATCGTCAAGGACATCCGCATCGCCAAGACCGGCTACGTGGTCTTTGTCCAGGGCGACGGCGTGGTCATCTCCGACCCCGGCAACGACAAGCACAATTTCAAAAAGCTCGCGGAGATCGGCGTGCCGGCCATGGAAAAAGCCTTTGCCGCCCCCGACGGCCACCAGCTCCTCGACATGGACGGCAAGCGCTACCTGGTCCAAACGTCCACGGTCTCCGGTCTTGGCTGGAAGTTTTTGACCTTCGTGGACTACGAGGAACTCGTCGGCCCCATGAAAAGCCTCATCTGGAAGGCGGCCGGCGGCTTCGTCCTCATCCTGGCCGCCATCTGCGGCATCTTGCACTACTTCATGCACACGGCCATCTTTCGCGCCTTGGGCCGCATCATCGGCCACCTCAAGGACATCGCCCGGGGCAACTACCAGGCCCGGCTGACGAACACCCGGCGCGACGAAGTGGGCCAGGTCTACGAGGCCCTCAATCAGACCTCGGCCACCCTGGAGGCCCACGTGGCCGAGATCGAGGCCAAGACCGCCGAGGCGCAGCACAAGGCCGGGCAGGCCGAGGAAGCCGCCAAACGAGCCGAGGAAGCCACGGTCCGGGCCGAGGCCGCCCGGGTCGAGGGGATGCTCCACGCCGCCGAGAGCCTCAAAGGCGTGGTCGGCATCGTGTCCGCCGCCTCGGCCGAACTGTCGGCCCAGATCGGCGAATCGACCTCCGGGGCCGAGCACCAGTCCGGGCGCATCAACGAAACGGCCACGGCCGTGGAAGAGATGACCGCCTCGGTGCTGGAGATCGCCCGCAACGCCGAAGTAACGGCCCGGCTGGCCGAACAGTCCAAGACGGCGGCTTCCGAAGGCGGCCGCCAGATGGAGCGAGTCAAGGCCGATGTCCATGGCATCAGCACGGGCTTTCAGGAAGTCTACGACTCGGTGTCGGACTTAAGCCGCAAGGCCGACGGCATCGGCTCCATCGCCCAGACCATCGAGGACATCGCCGACCAGACCAACCTGCTGGCCCTTAATGCCGCCATTGAGGCGGCCCGGGCCGGCGACGCCGGGCGGGGGTTCGCCGTGGTGGCCGACGAGGTGCGCAAGCTGGCCGAAAAAACCATGACCGCCACCAAGGAAGTGGGCGAGGCCGTGGCCGGCATTCAGCGCGGCGTGGGCGGCACGCTTTCGGGCATGGATAGGGCGCGCCAGATCATCGAGCAGTCTTTGGGCCGCGCCGATGAGGCGGCCAAGGGACTGGCCGCCATGCTCGACCAGTTCGCCCAGTCTTCGGATCAGGTACGGGCCATCGCCACGGCAGCCGAAGAACAGTCCTCGGCCACCGAGGAGATCAACCGCCACATCGAGGAAATAAACGGCATCGCCTCCGAAACGGTGGGAGCCATGCGCGAGGCGGCCCGGGCCGTGGCCGAGCTGGCCGAACAGGCCGTGGTGCTCAAAACGCTCATCGATTCCCTGGAATCCCAAAGTGTGGCGGCCCGGCGACTGCCGGCCTAGGGCGGCGCGAAGGCGTCTGCGGCCCCCAGCTGTTGGGGGCCGCAGACGCGACCTGCGGGCCGATTCGCCCATACGCCGCCAGACAGTGTGTTGCACGCGGGAGCTGTTGCCAGCCGGCCGGAAATTTTCTATTTTCAAAGTAGCCGTATCGGGTTTTACTGCCTCGTGTCGGCAAGCGACGTGGCGCGCTGCGCCAGACGCTTGCGTCGGGCATGCTTATGGAGTGAAAGGAGCTGTAATAGAGGGACAATATTAGACAAAAGAGGCCGCGATGAAGACCATCCTGCCACAACAGTCTTCTGTTCCATGGCGCTTCCGCCCAAGAAGAGCAGTGACGTCGGCGAGCCGAGCGCCGAGGGCCTGGCGATCGTTTTTCAGGCTGGCGGTCGGCATGGTCCTTGCCGCAACGCTGTTGTGCGGGCAGGCGCTGGCGGACCACACGCTCAACATCTATTTCGACACGAGCGCCTACAGACAAAACGTCTGGATCGTCATCAAGGGGCCGTTTTCCGGTTCCTACAACGGGACGAATTACAATCTGACCGCCGGCAACAATTCCTCTGGCATCGCGCTGGTCGCTGACAACATCCCGCTCGTGGTGACCTCCGCGAACAGTGCGGCCATATTCGTTTGCTATGACAATCCGTCAACCTTCCCGGCCTCCGGGGAACCCTACTATTTCACCTCGCCCCTCCGGTACCAGCCCTTTGAACTGACCATGACCGGCTCCGTCAGCGACAACGGCAACCTGACGGCCATCAACTACTTCACCGCGCCCCTCTCCATCGCCAGCTACCAGAACGACCCCATTGCCCAGCCCGGACAGACGCCCTTGCAACGCATCGGCTGGAAGGCCGGGGCAGGCGTTATCGCCTCCTGGTTCAGTTCGCCGACCATCAATACGTCCAACGCGGCTGTTACGGCCAACGGGCAAATCATCCGCTATATCGGCCCGAGTTCGTATGACCCCAACAATGGCAGCCTGCTCAATCCCTGGCCGTCGTTTCTTCCCTACACCCAGGCCATCAACAGCGCCTCCACCACCTTCAATCTCAACAACAGCGTCCAATACAACCTCAATAACGGCACGAACGTCTTCCATCTGGACCTGACCGTCTCGGCGACGCCCAACGGCTCCCCTTCCGGCTACGGCTCCCTTTCCGCCCAAGGCTCCATCACCGTGAGCATCCTGAACAGCCAGGCCGCCCCGACCGTCTATTCCAACGTCGCCGTCTCCGTGCCGGCCTCAACTCCCGCCAGCTTCAACGCGGTCATCTACGGCGGCAACAACATCGATTACACCGAGCGCACGACCTTCCCGGACCACGCCCTGGGCTACGCCACGATCACCGGCGTCACCGACTTCAAGACCTATGTCGGGAACAATTATACGCCCCCGCAAGGCGCTGATCCGTATATGCCTTACACCCAGTTCATGGACTTCATCTTCGGCGAATTGGCCACAAGCCTGCTGGGCGGCTTTGT
>JAEZEM010000160.1 GCA_023417745.1 Pseudomonadota bacterium | reverse complement strand
CGCAGGCCGGCCTTGTCCCAGGCGGCGTAGGGATCGGTATAGGCTATGGCGTTCTCGACGGCGGCGTGAGAGGTGGTCGTCCAAGCCCCCAGGACAAGCAGACACAGGGCAAGAAGGCGGCACGGTTGCGGCAGGATCGGATACGGCATGGGACATCCTGTTGGGGTTTGCCGAGACTGTGCAGATGTCGTGCCTCTGTGGAAAAAGTCAACGCCTCGGTTGCAATTGTCTGGTATTGCTTGTCTCCCGTTGAGCTGTTCTGTGGAAAAAATCTAGTATCGTCCACGGAAAGTGGAAAAACCTGTGAAGGAATCCAAGGAAAGGGGAGTGGGGGGGCGTGGCTGGGATGCGCTTGTTCCCGTGACCGGGAGAGAAGGGCGGCGGGAAGGCGGCGCGTTCCGTGCAAACTACGAGAGCATTTTTTTAGAAAATTTATGGTGTTGGTCTGTTGTCTACGAAACGCCAGAGGCGTTTATCGTGGACGCGACATGAGGGCGGCAGGCCGTGAAAATGGCCTTGGCGGTTGGGGCCGGCGGTTATTCGCCGCCGCCGCGCAAGGCCTCGATGGGATCAAGGCCGGCCGCCTTGCGGGCCGGGCGTAGGCCGAAGGCCAGGGCGATGGCCAGGGCGGCGGCCAGAGACAGGAAGAAGATCTTGGGCGACAGGCGCAGCTCCAACATCCCCAGGCGCGACAGGGATTCGCCCAGGCCCACCCCGAGCCCCACGCCGAGGATGGCTCCGGTCAGGGTCAGGTAGATGGCCTCGGACAGAAACTGGACGAGGATGGCCCCGGAAGTGGCCCCCACAGCCTTGCGCAACCCGATCTCGACGCGCCGTTCGCTGACGCCCAGGAACATGAGGTTGGCCAGCACGAACCCCCCGACCAGGATGGCCACCCCGGCCGTGACCCCGAGAAAGGCCACCAATCCGCCGGTAAACGCCGTAAGAAACTTGAGAATCTCGCTGGCCGACATGATGGTGAAATCATCGGGTACAGTGGGGCCGAGCTTGTGCTCGTGGCGCAGCAGGGCGCGCAGGTTCTCCATATGGGCCTCGATGAGATCCGGGTCGTGGAAGCGCACCCGCAGGCCTCGGAAATAGTTGCGGTCGAGGTTGAAGCGCTGGGTCAGGGTGGAGATGGGCATGATGAGGCGGTCGTCCACGGACACGTCCGAGCCGCCGCCGGTAAAGCCCCGGTAGGACAGCCGCCCGACGATCTGCACGGGCAGGTTTTTCACCATGACCGTGCGCCCGACCGGCGAGGCGTCGCCGAAAAGGGCCTTGGCCGGGGCGTCGCCGATAAGGGCCACCTTGGCCCCGTGGGCGATGTCGTCGGTCGACAGGTCGCGGCCCTCGGACAGGGGCCAGTTCCAGGTGGCGGCGTAGTTCTCCGTGGCGCCGACCACGGTCGGGACTTCATGGTTCTTGTTGCCGTAGCGCAGCGTCACGGCCCGCACCGAGCGCATGGGCAGCACGGCGTAGGCTCCGGGCAAGGACCGGGCGATGGCCCGGGCGTCGGACCATGTCAGCGTGTTGAGACGCTGGCCCACGGGTCGATTCTCGATGTCGCCGCCAAGGACCAGCACCGCGTCCGGGCCGAAGAAATCGACGATCTCCAGCGCCTTTCGCCGCGCGCCGTCCACCGAGGCGACGATGACGGTGAGCGCCGCGATGCCCATGGCCACGGCGGCCACGACAAAGAGGCTTCGGGCCTTGTGGGCGAGCAGGGCCTGGCCGGCCACGCCTTGCAGACGCCACAACAGGCGCGGATAGCGGCTAAGAACGCGCCACACGGCCGTCGGTCACGAGAATCTGGCGGCGGGCGTAGGCGGCGGTATCCGGGTCGTGGGTGACGACGATGACCGTCTTGCCGGCGTCGCGGTTGATGGCGGCGAGGAGTTCCATGATTTCGCGGCTGGTGCCGGAATCAAGCTGGCCGGTGGGTTCGTCGGCCAGAATAAGGTCGGGGTCGTTTATCAGCGACCGGGCCAGGGCCACGCGCTGCTGTTGGCCGCCGGAAAGCTGGGAAGGCTTGTGGCGGGCCTGGGGCGAGAGTCCGACCTTGTCGAGCAGTTCATTGGCGCGCCGGGTCAGGGCCGCGCGCGGGGCGTCGCTGTAGAGTCCCGGAAGCAGCACGTTGTCCAGGGCGGTGGCGTAGGGGATGAGATAAAAGCTCTGGAACACGAAGCCGATGGCTTGGTTGCGCAGATGGGACAGGGCGTCGTCGGAGAGCTGTCCGGTCTCCAGGCCGCGCAGTCGATAGCTGCCGGAACTGGGACGGTCGAGCAGTCCCAGGATGTGGAGCAGGGTGGATTTGCCCGAGCCCGACGGTCCCATGATGGCCGCAAATTCCCCGGCTGCGATGTCCAGCGTCACCCCGGCGAGCACCGTGTTGGTCACGCCGCCCATGACGTAGGAACGGGTGACGTCGGTCAGGCGGATAAGCGGCTCGCCCTGGCCGGAAGACGCCTGGTCGGTCATCGGCCGCCGCCTGGTCGGTTGGCCTTGGGCGCGTTTATGGTCGGCGCGGCCAGACCCGGCAGAACGATCTGGGTGGCCACTTTCTCGCCCGGGGCCAGGCCTTCGAGGATCTCGGTTTCGTTAAGCCCTTCCAGGCCGAGCTTGGGCTGCACCTCGCGCACGCCGCCGCCCTCGGCCACGGCAAAGACCACCTGCTTGTCGCCGATCCATTTCAGCGCCGCGTTGGGAATGACCAGCACGTCTTTTTTCTCCTGGACCACGATCTGACACTGGGTGGTCATCTCCGGGCGCAGCCTGGACGATTCGACCGGGTCCAGGCGCACCAGGGCCTGGTAGTAGACGATGTTGTCGCGGATCTCGGGCTGGGGATAGATCTGGTCGACGCTGCCCCTGAAGGTCGTGCCCGGGTAGGCGTCCACCCGGAATTCCACGGCCATGCCGGCCTTGACCTGGCCGACGTCGGTTTCGTCCACGTAGATCCACATTTCCAGGCGGCTGGGGTCAAGGACCGTGATGAGGTTGGCCACTTGCAGGCCGGCCACCACGGTTTCGCCGGCTTGGGAGGTGACCATGGACACTACGCCGTCAATGGGGCTGACGATGCGGGTATAGGAAATCTTGGTGTTGGCCGAGTCGATGACGGCCTGGGCCTCGTCGCGAACCTTTTGGGCCTTGAGCAGTTCCTTTTCGAATTCCGTCTGCACCCGCACCAAGGAGGCCTGGCGGGCCAACACCTCGTTTTGGCTGACGAGGTTGTCGCGACGGGCGGCGTCCAGGACGTCGCGGGCCACGAGTTCCTTGCGGAAAAGCTCGTCCTGGCGCTTGAGGGTGGAGGCGGCGTACTCGTATTTGGCCTGGGACAGGCGCAGCTCGGCCTCGGCCTCGGCGATGCGGCGGGGGTAGACGGTCTCGACCTGGGACAGCTCGGCATTGGCCCGGGCCAGCTTGGCCTCGGCCTCGTCGAGCTGGGAACGCAACTCCCGGGAGTCGATGACGGCGATGAGCTGGTCGCGCTTGACCTCATCGCCGACCTTGACGTTCATTTCCTTGATGGTTCCCGTGGCCCGGGCCCCGATCTTGACGATGGCCCCGACCTGGGCCTTGATGATGCCCGTGGCCTCCAGCACCTTGCGCACGTCGCCGAGGTTGGCCTCGGCCGTAGCGATGACCCGGGGCGGCTCGGGTTTCTTGGTGTAGTGTTTGTACCCGAAAATGCCCCCGGCGGCGAGGAGGGCGAGCAGGAAGAGCCATTTGAATATGCGCATGCGGTGGTGTCCGGTGGTCTGGTTTCACCGTCCTATAGCCGCAATCGCGCCTGGGGGCAAATGGCGAGGCGTTAAGGCGCAGTATCCCGGCTTTTTTCCGGGCAGCGCGCGCTTGTGTCGCATCCACGACAAGCCAGTGGGCATTTCGCAGGCAACAGACTAACTCTATGAAGTTTTTTAAAAAGTACTATCGTATTTTTTCAAGGGACGCGCTCCTAGGGCAATATCTTTTTCCAGAAGGCCCGGTCGTCCTTGGGCGGTCCGGGCTTGACCCGGTTTTTTTCCTCCTTGCACTCGGACATAGCGAAGACTTCGGTTTTCGTGCCGCCGCAGGCCACGTAGATCTTGACGAAGTAGCTGTTGCCGCCATGCAGCAGGCGGTATTCCAGCACCTTCTTGCCGCCGGGAGCCTCGGCCACCAGATTGGGCGGCCCGTTTTTGGCCGTGAATTCCGCTACGGCTCCGGCCACGTCGCAGCGCTCCAGCACGACCTTGGACGGGCTGATCGAGAAGCTGTCCTTGTAGATGCAGCTGTTTTCCAACACGTTGCCGCCGCCGGGATTGGTCCCGCTTTTGACGTAGGGCGTGTGGGCCAGCAGTTCGCCCAGGGCGGCGTTTGGCCGGTAGTCCTGGGCCAGGGTCAAGGCCGGGGCCGTCCACAGCAGCAGGGCGATGGAAACGGTCAGCAGGTGGGGCGCAAAGGCGTGTCGCATGTCTCCTCCGGGGCGTTGACGGGGAGTCGCCGGACGACCGGGCCGGGTTGCGGTCGGCCGTCCGACGGACACGGGCATGATCAGGCCGGGCCTTTGGGCGTGTCCTTGAAAAAGCCTGACGCCTTTTTCCGACCACGCACGAAGACCACGGGTATTCTGCCAAGAGACGTTCGTCTTTTGACAGAGACGCGGCGCTAGGAAAGTTCCTTGATCCAGGTCGCCACCGGCTCCTCGATGAGCCGGCGGATTTCGTCCAGGCGCGCCTCGTTTTCGGCCTCGAAGCGAACGACCAGGGCCGGCTGGGTGTTGGAGGCGCGAAGGAGTCCCCAGCCGTCCGGGAAGGTCAGGCGCACGCCGTCCACGTCGATGACGTCATAGCCGCCCGCGAAGTGGCGCTTGGCCTTGTCCACCACGGCGAACTTGATGGCGTCGGGGCAATCGACGCGGATTTCCGGCGTGTTGACCGTGGCCGGCCAGTCGGCCAGCATCTCGGACAGGGGCGTGGACGAGGCGGCCACGATCTCGGCCAGCCGGGCGGCGGCGTAGATGGCGTCGTCGAAACCGTAGTAACGGTCGGCAAAAAACATGTGGCCGCTCATCTCGCCGGCCAGGATGGCCCCGGTCTCGCGCATTTTGGATTTGATGAGCGAGTGGCCGGTGGCGGCCATGAGCGGATCGCCGCCGTGGGCGGCGATATCTTTATAGAGCAGGTGGCTGCACTTGACCTCGCCGATGACCGTGGCCCCGGGGTGGTTTTGGAGCACGGCCCGGGCGTAGATGGCCAGGAGCTGGTCGCCGTAGAGGAGCCGGCCGGTGTTGTCCACCACGCCGACGCGATCGGCGTCGCCGTCGAGGCCCACGCCGAAGTCCGCGCCCTCGGCCACGACCCGGGCGGCCAGATCGGCGATGTTTTTGTGGATGACCGGATCGGGGTGGTGGTTGGGAAAGCGGCCGTCGGGTTCGCAGTACAGGGGCGTGACCCGGGCGCCGGCCTGGCGCAGCACGTCGCAGCAGACAAGGCCGCCGGCCCCGTTGCCGCCGTCCACCACCACCGAGACGGTCCGGGGCAGCACCATCTGCTCGGCCACGTGCTCAATGTACGACGGCTTGATGTCGTGTTCGCACACGATGCCCGTGCCCGAAGGAAATTCCCCGGCGGCCATGATGTCGTAAATTTCCCGGATGTCGTCGGTGTGGATGGTGGTTTCCCCGGACCAGACCTTGAACCCGTTGAATTCCGACGGGTTGTGACTAGCCGTCACCACCGCGCCGGCCCGGCGACCAAGGGCCTTGACGGCATAATAAAAAACCGGGCTTGGGACCATGCCCAGGCAGACCACGTCTACGCCGCAGGAAGCCAGCCCGGCGGCCAGCCGGGCCTGGTAGCCCGGCGAGGTCAGGCGGCAGTCGTGGCCGACAACGGCCTGGCTGTGGCCCCGGCGCAGGAAAAACGTCCCCAGCGCCCGGCCCAGGCGCTCCACCCATTCCTCATCAAAATCGATGTCGACGATTCCCCTGATGTCATAGGCCCGAAAAGGCGCGGGCGTGATCGGTTTCATGCGGTCTCCTGTATATGGCGAGGCGGGTTTCGCGTCCGGCCGTCCCTTGACCTGCCCCGGCGTTGTCCCCTATTCGTTCAGGATGAACTGGGATTGGGAAAAGCTCTCGGAGCAAAAACGCCGCCAGGGATCTCCGATTCCGGACCCTGGACGGCTTGGCGAGGACCTGGCCGACAGATTGTCGGATATGAAAAAACGGCTGCCTGGCGGCCCTAAAATCATCATCGGCGTCCTGGCGCTGTTGTGGGCGGCCAGCGGCATCTACATCGTGGAACCCGACGAGGCCGGCGTGGTGCAGCGCTTTGGCGCCTACGCCTACTCCACCGGACCGGGGCCGCACTACCATTTACCGTTTCCCATCGAGACCGTAAAGACCCCGAAGGTTTCCCAGGTGCGCCGGGTGGAGGTGGGCTTCCGTTCCTCCTCCCGCGACGGCATGACCACGCAGTCTCGGGTGGTTCCCGAGGAATCGCTCATGCTCACCGGGGATGAAAACATCGTCGACGTGCAATTTATCGTCCAGTATCAGATCAGCAATGCCGTGGACTACCTCTTCAAGGTGGATCGGCCGGACGAAACCGTCAAAAGCGCGGCCGAGGCGGCCATGCGCGAGGTCATCGGCGACGCCAAGATCGACACCGTGCTCACTTCGGGCAAGGTCACGGTGCAAGACGAAACCAAAAAAGTGCTCCAGTCCATGCTCCAGCGCTATGGCTGCGGCGTGGAAGTGGTGGCCGTGCAGCTGCAGGACGTGCATCCGCCCAAGCAGGTGGTGGACGCCTTCAAGGATGTGGCCAGCGCCCGGGAAGACAAGATCCGCTTCATCAACGAGGCCGACGCCTATTCCAACGACATCCTGCCCAAGGCTCGGGGGCAGGCCGCGGCCATCTACAACGACGCCGGGGCCTACCGGGAGCAGGTGATCCGCCGGGCCAAGGGCGGCGCGGACCGCTTCACGGCCCTTCGCACCGAATACGACAAGGCCCCGGCCGTGACCCGGCAGCGGCTTTTCATCGAAGGCATGGAAACGCTGCTGGCCAACCCCGAACTGGACAAGCTCATCATGAGCGACGAAGCGGCCCGCCAAGCCGTGCCCTATCTGCCCCTGGAGGCCGTGCGGCCCGGACGCAAAGCGCCTGAAACCCCGGCCGCCGCGCCTGCCGCGCCCGCCGCGCCGGCCAAGGTCAAGGGAGGCGCGCAGTGAAAACCTCGCTTGTGATCGGGATCGTGGTCGCCTTTTTCGTGGCTGTGGCCGTTTCCCAATCCCTCTATGTGGTGGATCAGACCGAGACGGCCATCGTGCTGCAGCTTGGCAAACCCGTGGCCGGCCCCATCGAACCGGGCCTGCATTTCAAGCTGCCCTTTGTGCAAAACGTGGTCTATTTTGACGCTCGGCTCATGGAGTACGACGCCAAGACGGCCGAAGTGCTGACGCTGGACAAGAAGAACCTGGTGGTCGACGACTACGCCCGCTGGCGCATCACCGACCCCTTGCAGTTCTACCGGACCTTGCGCACCATGTCCCGGGCCAACGCCCGTCTTGACGACATCATCTACGCCGAGCTGCGCGTGGCCCTGGGGCAGTATACGCTGCTTGACGTGGTCTCCACCAAGCGCGGCGTCATCATGGGCGAGGTGACCACCAAGTCCTCGCGGCTGCTTGCGCCCTATGGCATCGAAATCGTGGATGTGCGCATCAAACGCACCGATCTGCCGCCGGAAAACGCCCAGGCCATCTACGGGCGCATGCAGGCCGAGCGCGAGCGCCAGGCCAGGCTCTACCGGTCCGAAGGCTGGGAGGAGATGGAGAAGATCAAGTCGGGCGCCAACAAGGAACGGGCCGTGATCCTGGCCGAAGCCGAGCGCCAGGCCGAGGTGCTGCGCGGCCAGGGCGACGCCGAGGCCGCCGCCGTGTGGGCCGAAGCCGTAAGCAAGTCCCCGGACTTTTTCGGCTTCACTCGCAGCCTGGAGGCCTACCAGAAGGCCTTTGCCAAAAACAGCCGGCTCTTTTTGACGCCGGACAACCCCTTCCTCAAATACCTGCGCTGATCGCCGAGCGGCGGCAGCTCAAGCTATTGCGCCCGGCGGGATTGTCGTCCCGCCGGGCGTTTTGTCTTGCTGCGCGTTTTGGTGCTGCGAACCCGTCAGGGCAGCGGTGCAACGGCGGCTACGACGGCAGCAAGCCGAGGACCGAGAGCTTGTCCAGGAGTTGGGAACGGTTGGCCGGCTTGATGAGGTAGGCCGCGACCTGGCCGTCGAACAGGGCGTTTAGGGTGTTGGCCTCGTCGTCCATGGACGTGACCATGACGGCCTTGGCCCGCTCGGCGGGCGGCAGGCAGGCGGTTTCCTCGGTTTCGCGGATCTGGGCCAGGGTTTCGTGCCCGTCCATGTGGGGCATGATGATGTCCAGGAAGACCACGTCAAAGGGGTTGCCCTCGACAATGGCCTCGGCCACGGCCGACACGGCCGAAGCGCCCGACTCGCACAACACGCAGTCGGCCAAGCCCCCCAGGTGGGCCGCCAGCACCTGCCGGCTGGCCGGATCGTCGTCCACCACCAGAACCCGCATGAAGCCTCCAGGAAAATGTTGTGAAAAACATACGTCGACAAAAAAAGAAATTCAAGAAAAAAACCCGTTATGCCGGCAATCAAAAGGAAACGGATCACGTTTCTCTCTAGAATCGACGTATTGTGAGCTTCCCTCGGAGTCTGTACACCATGGCCTGAATCCTTTGAACCAGGAGAAAAGCCATGTCCCTTACGCCCGATGCCCGACCGTCCAGGCAACAGCCCGTCATGTACATCCGGGGAGTTCCTTTTTACGATAAAAATGCCGCTCTCGGCAATGTGCAAGATGCCAAGGACGCGCCGGTTTCAGGTCAGGATCGGACGCGGCCCGTTTCCGAATGGTGCGTCGGCGGCCGGACCAAAGTCATGGGACAGGAACAGGCCGCCTTTGGCAAAGCCCGTCAGGTCGTGCGCCGCTTCGTCCCCAAAGGGGTGTCCATGGCCCTGCTGCGGCAGCTCGTGGCCGCGGCCGGCGCGACCGATCTCCACGGCCGGGCGCGTTTCGTCGTGGTTGAATCCCCGGCCGCCATGGACCGCCTGGCCGGATTGTTGGTCGCCTGGATGCGTCGGGAAGGCGCGCTCCTTGATGGGCCAAGCCCGGCCGGCGACGTGCGCCAACTGGCCCTGCAGGGCGCGCCGCATCTGGCCGTGGTCCATGGCTCGGCCGGCGATCCCCTGGCCGCCGCCGCTTGCCGCGAGGCCATGGCCCGGCTGGAATGGGCCGCTGCCTCGGCCGGCCTTGGCAGTTGCTGCGTGGGCACGCTCGTCCAGGCCGCCGCCGTCGATCCCGCCTTGGCCGCCGCCCTGTCCATGCCCCAGGGGCATGTGGTCCACGCCGCCTTGGTCCTTGGTCAGCCGCAGCTGGAGCCGGAAGCCGGTCCGGCCAAGGCCGTGCGCATGATCTGGCTGTAAGCCCGCGGCAACTGGAGGGGCCGTCCCTCTGCCGCCGGTATCCGGCCGGGTACCACGCAACTTTTCCGTGCCTGCTTGCAAAACCGCCCAAGGGGCATACCCTGGCCACATCCTGGCGTTTCGCTGACGCAGCGGGCGCTTTCCCCGGAGGTTTGCCATGGAATTTTTGACCCTCGACAGGGAGCGGTGCAATGCCGACGGCCTGTGCGCCGCCGTCTGCCCGAGCGGCTGTCTGGAATCCGACGCCGACGGCCG
>JAEZEM010000011.1 GCA_023417745.1 Pseudomonadota bacterium | reverse complement strand
TTCAACCAAACTGACAGAGAACACCACAAAAAGCCACGTCACTCCGGCAACGTAATCCCGTATTTATGCCATTGCGCCGTCACTCGTTTCTGTATATCTGGATCGTTGCATCGCACAGGCACGGACTTCCCCTCAGCTTCATAATCAAACCGAGGCATTGTCGCGTCAATACCCAACTTCGTGCCCCAGTACAAACTGGTCTGCGACACATCGAGGCTCGTTTGCGGACATTTCGGCACAATAATAAAATCACGGTCTGCTTGAACATGAGTAGCTATAGCCCAGGCAACATCATCTCTGTCTCGAATATTGATATCATCATCCACTACTACTACATGTTTAATGTAGCCACCAACATCAGGATCTCCAAAAACAGATTGAATCAATTGACGCACCTGTCCTTTTTGGGACACCATTATCGAAACAACAAGTTCAAACCCAACGCCTGAAATTGGCATATGCACATCCAACACACCTTCTATTCTTCGCAATTTCTTGTAGACAATCGATTCCATACCGATAACATAGATAAGCCCACCCTCCGAGGGATAACCTTCCCTTTCACCGTGAAAAATTGGGGCAGAACGATGGGTTATGGCTTTCACTCTAAATATGTTGCACGGGCTTTTCTCTCGCGAAAGAAATCCGGTAAACTCGCCAAATGGGCCGTCGTGATCCCACTCATCGGGCATGACTTCGCCTTCAACAACAATCTCCGCATTGGCTGGGACAAGCAAATTGGAAAGTTCACACTTGACCAATTCGATGGCTTCTTGACGCAATGCGCCGGCATACCACTCTTCGCTGGGGGGTTGCTCAAACTTCGATCCACCAGCCAGCACATAGCAAGGATCAGCTCCGAACACTACAGCCATGGGCATCGGCTTGCCCGGATAACGTCTTCCCCACTCCCGCAGGTGTTGCGCTCCGCCCTGAAACGGCTGCATCATCAGTTTTGCTTGAGCACCGTCATGATACATCATCCGATAGCAGCCCACGTTCTGCTCGCCGGTCTCAACACTAGCCGTCACCTGCATGCCTAGTGTGCCCAGATAATAGCCTCCGTCTTGTTGATGCCAGCGAACCTTTGGAAACAAGCCATCAAAACTCGCTTTATCGCCAACAAGAATATTCTCCTTACAGGGCCCAGTGTTAACTATACGAGGAGCCAAGGGTTTCTCCAACCTCTTCATCCACTCGTTTCTAATCTCCAACGGGTCAGCGGTTTCCATGTTCATGGCCAAGGCCACGCGCCGCCATGACCTTCCAAACAATTCACTGAGAGCAGCCGTATTGGTACCTGCAACCTTCTCAAACAACACAGCCGGTCCGTTATTTCTTGTCACAACCCCTGCAACGCCATTGATCTCCCACTCGGGATCAACTTCGGCGCTGACCCTCACCAACAATTCACGCCGTTCCAATATCTCGATAAACTCCCGTATATCCTTGTAAGCCATACCGCTACCCTCCAATGACAAGATCGACGCACACGATCCCATCCTATGAAATTACACACGACGACGGTTCACACGGAACCGGCTAGGAAGCGCGTCCGCCAAGAAGGCTGACATAGACCCCTCCGGCCGGAATCGCAGTCCTGATACTCCCACGCGAAAAAGAAATACCCGCCGAGGCGGAAAAACGGCCTGACGCCGACCCCTGACCCTATCTGACTTGCCCTTCCCTGCCGCTTAAGGACCAAAGACGCCGGCTGGCCGACATCCTGACCGCCATAGGTCAGGAGATACGTCGGTTTGGGCGTCCCGGACAAACGCTTCACACGGACCAGCGGAAGCCGGGCCAAGCTCGCATCGGACGTTCTGAACCTGACTGTGGCGCTTCCAACATGAAACCAGAGCGCTGCGCGCTATTCTGGGGACGGTGAAGGGCACGACAAAACACCACACCCAGAAAAGCCTCACCATGAAGTGAGCAAAAAGTCCCAGCTAGGTCAAACAGTTGGCGTTGCCCCCAACACGATGTGCAGCCGCTCTCCTGAACAGAGCCGCGGGGTGTTTTCCATTCGCCATGTCTGTCGCCAGGCTTTCCATGGATTTATCGTGTCAGCTTAGCATCATGCCGCAGCGCGTTCGCCGACGAACACACGCCACAATACCATCCAACGCAAGAACCTTACACCAGACACCAAAGAAATCAACGCCCGCATAAGCAAATGTCAAAGCAACAAAGAGTTAAATTTTCGCACAAGATAACAATCTGAAATACCGAACAAGAAAATCCAAGCTTCGTCATATGTCGCCGCAACGCTCTCTCACGAATTGATACAATTTCTTGACATGGAATAATAAGAATGAGAAAATTTAAAAACTGCCTCAAAAAAAACCAGCCCACCTCACTGTTTAGGCTCAATATTTCACTGCAACAACCAACAAACAGATGGCAGACGACGTGACCGCACCAGCCAGATCTTCTTGCAGCATCATGGTCAAACCCGTCGGGCCGGACTGCAATCTGGCCTGCTCCTACTGTTTTTACCGCCCCAAACGCCGTTTGTTCCCCAGCACGCGTCCACGCATGTCCAGACATACGCTGGAACGCTTCATCAAAAGCTATTTTCACTATCATCCAGGGCCGCTCGTTCCTTTTGCTTGGCAAGGGGGAGAACCGCTGTTGGCCGGTTTGGACTTCTTTGAACGGGCTTTGCGGCTGCAACGCCGCCACGCGCCTCCGGGCAAGCAGGCCCATAACGCCGTGCAGACCAACGGCGTCCTGATCGACCGCGAGTTCGCCCGTTTTTTCGCCCGAAACGGCTGGCTGGTCGGCATCAGCCTCGACGGCCCGGCCGACTGCCACGACGCCTTTCGCCGCCGGGCTGGCCGGCCGACGCACCAGGAGGTCATGGCCGGCGTCATGCTCTTGCGGGAGCAGGCTGTGGATTTCAACGTGCTGTGCGCGGTCCACGCCGCCAACCAGGACCGGGCGGCGGAGGTGTACCGGTTTCTGCGCGACGGGGCCGGGGCGACGCACATCCAGTTCATCCCCATTGTCGCGGCCGGCGAGGGCGGGCTCTGCGCCGCCAGCGTCGATCCCGCCGCCTTCGGCGACTTTCTGTCGGCCATCTGGGACATCTGGCGGCGCGAGGACGTGGGGCGGGTCTACGTCGGCCATTTCGACACCGCCCTGGCCGCCCATCTTGGCCAACCAGGCGGGCTGTGCGCCATGGCCCAGGATTGCGGCGAGGCCCTGGTCCTGGAACACGACGGCAACCTGTACGCCTGCGACCATTTCGTGGACGCGGCCCACCGGCTCGGCGACCTGAACCGCCAGCCCCTGCCCGAGCTTTTAGCCGACCCGGTCCTGGCCGCCTTCAAAACCCGAAAATCCGGGGATCTGCCTGCGCCCTGCCGGGAGTGCTCCATGCTGTTCGCCTGCGGCGGGGGGTGTCCCAAGGATCGCCTCGCCACCGCTCCGGGGCAGCCGCCGACCCAATATCTCTGCTGCGGCCTGCGGCGTTTTCTCACCCACGCCGGCCCGGAATTGGCCGCCATGGCCGCCGTGGTGCGACGGCAGCCGGCGTTTCAACGTTTGACGACCTCAGCTTGAGCCAGGAGGCGCGCAGTCATGCCGGACAAAATCCTCAACACCGTGTCTCGCCGGGAATTTCTCAAAGGCGCCGCCCAGGCGCTCACGGTCGGCGTCGTGGCTTCGGCCCTGCCCGGGCTGCCGTCCCCTGTCGGCGGCCCCGCTGCGGCGTCGGCGACATCGACGCTTCCGGCCAAGCCGAATATCCTCATCCTCATCAGCGACCAGGAACGCTACCCCCGGGACTGGCCGGCCGGCTGGGCCGAGGCCAACCTCACCAAATCGCGCAAACGGCTTCTCGACAACGGCCTGGATTTTTCCCGGGCCTTTTGCAGCGCCTCCATGTGTTCGCCAAGCCGGGGCAGCCTTTTCACGGGCCTCTATCCGGCCCAGCACGGCGTGACCATGACCCTGGCCGAGGGCGGCGAAGAGACCACCCTCTCGCCCACGCTGCCCAATCTGGCCCACCTCCTCGCCCAGTCCGGCTACGACGTGCAGCTGCGGGGCAAATGGCACCTGTCCAAGAGCGCGGACGGCGGCACGCCCAGCAGCGCCGATCTGGCCCAATTCGGTTTCCAGGGCTGGGTGCCCACCAATGTGGCCGAAGCCCTGGACGTCAACACCTTGGCCGGCGGTTGCCCGGACATGGACGCGCCCATCGTGGAGCAGGCCACCAGTTATCTCCAGACCGTGACTCCCGAGACAACCCAGACCAAACCGTTCTGCCTGGTCGTCTCTCTGGGCAACCCCCACGACATCCTGGCCTATCCCGGACTGTGGGACGCGGAAAGCTGCACCGACGCCTGCTACAAGAACACGGCCAACCTTGATATGGGCCTGACCGTGCCGGCTTCTCACGACGCCGACGACCTCTCGCTTAAGCCCGAGGTCCAGAAACAGGCGCTGCAGCTCTACGCCGGCGGCCTGGGAACCCTGATCGAACCGCAGAAGCAGTTGAACTACGTCAATTTTTACGGCTATCTGCAAACCGTCATCGACGCCCAGTTCGACACGGTGCTGCAAACCCTGGCCGACCAGGGGCTGACCGACTCCACGGTGGTGGTGCGCACCACCGACCACGGCGAGCTGGGGCTGGCCCATGGCGGGCTGCGCCAGAAAATGTTCAACATCTACGAGGAATGCATCAACATTCCCCTGATCGTTTCCAATCCCCTGCTCTTCCCGACGCCGCGCCAGACCAGCGCCTACGCCACCCTGGTGGACATGGTCCCGACCCTGGCCAGCCTGTGCGGCATCCCCAGCTGGAAGTGGTCCTACCTGCCGGGCAAGAATCTGTCGCCCGTCCTCACGGGGACCGCGCCGACGGTCCAGGACACGGTCCTTTTCACCTTTGACGACGAATACGCCGGCCAAACCTCCCCCCCGCCGTATATCACCGAGCCCTGCCACATCCGCTGCATTATGCACAAGGACGCGGACGGCGAATGGAAGTACGCCCGATACTACGACCCAGCCGGTGTGGCGGCCGAGGTCCATGAAATGTACTGCTTGAAGGACGGGGCAGGAAATGACGTCGATCCAACGGAACTGGACAACGTCGCCAACAGCGCCAGCCCTCATTATGCTCAATATACGGCCAAACGCGCCGAACTGGCCCAACTGCTGGCCGAAGTCGAGGCGAGGCGGCTGGCGCCGGTCGCGCCTCCGGGACCGCCCCAGCCGCAGATCGATCTGCTGTTGCTTAACGGCTAAATGGCTTAGCTGAAATTGTAAGCGCCTGAAACCCGCCCAACGAGCGCGGGATGACGCCAGGAAGCTGCCCCGCTACGGGCCAACCCCTCGCCTGTCCTGTCAATTAGGCTCGGCGACGAGGGTCGGCAGCAGGTCGTCGCAAGAGGCCAGCCGCACTCCCGCCCGGGTCATGGCCTCCAGGGCCGCCTGAGACGCGCCGGGCGTCATGTCCACGCCGGCTATGGCGTCGACGACCACCGTCACGCCGTAGCCCCGAGCCGCCGCGTCCAGGGCGCAGGCCTGGACGCAGTATTCGGTGGCCACGCCGCACAGGCAAAGCCGCTTGACGCCAAGCCCCTTGAGGAGTCCGTCCATGGCGCTATGACTGAAAAGGCTCATGGCGTCTTTGTGGGCCACGAGTTCGCCGGCTGCCGGAGCCAGTTCGTCGATGACGCGCGCGCCCCAGGACCCGGCCAGGCAATGGGGCGGCCAGTCGGCGAATTCC
>JAEZEM010000541.1 GCA_023417745.1 Pseudomonadota bacterium | reverse complement strand
CCTGCATGCCGGCGAAGGTGCCGATGATGGAGACCGGCACGGCCAGGCAGGGGATGAGCGTGGCCCGGAAGTTTTGCAGGAAGAGGTAGACCACCAGGAAGACCAGGATCATGGCCTCGACCAGGGTATGGATGACTTCCTCAATGGAGACGCGCACGAAGGTGGTGGTGTCCAGCGGCACCGAATAGGTGATGCCGTCGGGGAAGCGGGTCGAGAGTTCCTTGAGCTTTTGCGTGACGCGTTCAGCCGTGTCCAGGGCATTGGCTCCGGGGGCGAGGAAGATGGCGGCGTTGACCGTGGGGCTGCCGTTACGTTTGGAAATCGAGCTGTAGTCCTTGGCTCCGAGTTCCACACGGGCCACGTCCTTCAAGCGCAAAAGCGATCCGTCGGGCAAGGCGCGCAGGATAATGTCGCCGAATTCCTCGGGGGTGATGAGCCGGCCCTTGGTGGTGACCATGTAATTGAGCGCCACCGGGCTTTCGGGCTTGGTGGGCTCGGCTCCGATGCGGCCGGCCGCGAACTGGGCGTTTTGCTCGCTGATGGCGGCGGCCACGTCGGCGGGGGTGAGCTTGAGTTGGGCCAACTTGTCCGGCCGCAGCCAGACGCGCATGGAATAGTCCTTGGCCCCGAAGATGGAGGCGTCGCCGACGCCGGGCAGGCGCTTTAACTCGTCAATGACGTTGACCAGCACGTAGTTGCTGATAAACACCGCGTCGTAGCGGCCGGTGGGCGAATCAAAGCCGATGATCTGGAGGATGTTGGAGGACTTCTTGGTGACGGTCACGCCCTGGCGGCGGACTTCCTCGGGCAGGGTGGTCTGGGCCGCCTGGACCCGGTTGTTGACGTTGATCGTATTCTGGTCGGGGTTGGTGCCCACGGCGAAGGTCACGGTGATGGACAGGGTGCCGTCGCCGGAACTCGTCGAGCGCATGTAGAGCATGTTGTCGACGCCGTTTATCTGCTGCTCCAGGGGAGCGGCCACGGTGGCGGCGATGACTTCGGGGCTGGCCCCTGGATAGACGGCCGTGACGTTGACCTCGGGCGGCACGATGTCCGGGAACTGGGCGATGGGCAGGCTTCTGATGGCCGCCAGACCCGCCAGCACGATGACCAGCGAGATGACGATGGAAAAGACCGGGCGGCCCAGGAAAAAGCGTGAAATCATGAACGGTTCTCCTTGGCCTCGGCCTTGGCGGGCTCGCCGTTCTGGGCGGCGGCCGGGGCTTTTTCCGGGGCGGCCTGGGCAGCGGCGGCCGGCTGGGCCGGCTTGGGCTCCTCGCCGCGCACGCGCACGGTCAGGCCCGGGCGCACCTTGATGACGCCTTCGGCAATGATGCGTTCGCCGGCCCCAAGGCCCTGTTCCACGAGATAGTCGTTGCCCACGGCCTCGCCGAGGACCACCGGGCGCGGGGCGACCTGGTTTTTGTCGTCCAGCGTCCAGACCATGGCCCCCATCTGGGTGTTGAGCACCGCGCCCTGGGGCACGGCCAGGACGTCCTTGTAGCGCGCGCCCTCAAGGCGCACCCGCACGAACTGGCCGGGCAGCACCGCGCCGTCGGGGTTCTGGAATTCGGCCCGGACCTTGACCACGCCGGTGGCGGCGTCGACCTGGGTGTCGGTGAAGTTGATGCGTCCGACCTGGGGGTAGCGCGAGCCGTCTGGCAGGATCAGGCCCACGGCGAAATCGCCGCCGTCCACGACCACCTTGCCCTCGGCCCGCAGCTTGCGAATCTTCATCATCTCCTGACCGGACATGGAGAAGTTCACGTAGATGGGATCGACCCGGGACATGGTGGTTAAAAGGCTGCCGTCGGACCCGGTGGTGACGAGGCTGCCCTCGGAGCGGGTCTCCTTGCTGGTCATGCCGGAAATGGGGGCCGTGACCTTGGTCCATTCGAGATTGAGCGAGGCCTCGCGGACCTTGCCCTTGGCCGCGTCCACGGCGGCGGTCCCGGTTTCCACGGCGGTCCGGGAATCGTCGAAGTCCTTGCGGGCCACCACGTCGCCCTTAAAGAGCTTGTCCATGCGTTCGGCGTCGCGCTTGGCCTGGGCCAGACTGGCCTCGGCTTGGGCCAGGGCGCCCTTGGCCTGTTCCAGGGCGGCCTGGTAGGGGGCCGGGTCGATCTCGAACATGAGCTGGCCCTGGCGCACGCGCGAGCCTTCCTCATAGTCGCGGCGCAGCAGGATGCCGCCGACCCTGGCCCGGACCTCGACCTCACGGGAGCCGGCGGTCTGGCCCATGAAGGCCATTTCCAGGGGAATGTCGGCCTGTTTGACGGCGTAGGCCACGATTTCCGGCGGCGGCGGCGCGGCGGCGTTCTCCTGGCCCGAGCTGTCGGTGGCGCAGCCGGACAGGGCGGCGGCCAAGGCAAAAGGCAGGCACACGGCGACGGTTAAACGCGCGGCCTTGGCAAAAATGGAAACGGTCATGATTCCCTCCGGGACAGGCGGCTGTCGCGTCCATGGCGACGGCCGGTTGTGGGCGAAAAGGGTTGCGGGTTCATTGCAGGCGGTGTGGGGCGGCCTCGCTTCGGGCCAGCAGAGGCAGCCATGCCTCGGCGAAGCGGTCGGCGGCCTGGGCCGTGAAATGGTAGCCGTCGTTGCGGTCGGCGAAGGGCACGAGGCGGTCGGTGTCCGGGCCGGACAGGACATGCCGATTCGGGGCGGCCGCAGCGGTTTGCGCCTGGGTCAAGGCCGGGCAGGTTTTGTAGCAGGCCGGATTGGCGGCGTTGCCGCAGACCAGGTCGAAATACTGGGAGGTCCGAGCCACGACGACGTCGGTTTCCGGCCCGACCTTGCCGCGGATCTGGGCGATGACGGCCTCCAGCATGGCGGCGTAGTCGGGCGCGGCCACGCCCAGGGCGCAGTCGGCCTCGCCCTGGTGCAAGAGCACGTGGGTGGGCGGCAATCCGGCTTCGGCCAGGGCATCCAGGGTGGCCAGGAGCACGGCGTTGTGGCGGCCGCCCGGTCCCCATTCGAGAATGGAGGAGCCGCCCCGGGCGATGTTGGCGAAGATGACGGCGTCGTAAAAGCCGCCGGCAATGAGCTTGTCACCCAGGCGCGGCCAGGAGCTGCCCTTGGTTCCGGTGGCCCCGGGCAGGGCGTCGCGGGCTTTGGTGCAGGCGCCGTCGGCAAAGGCGTAAACGGGCCGGACGGATTGGTAGCCCGGGTCCACGGTGTTGGAGGCGTTGGACTGGCCAAAGACCAGGGCGACCATGGTCCGGCCCTGGGACAGGGCGGCGCAGTCCAGAACCGGCTCGCCGGGCTCGCCGGCGTAGACGGCCAGTTCCCCGGTTTCCGGCGTATCGGGCAGCCGCCCGGCGTAGTGGTCCTGGACGGCGACCGGGGAGCGGCGGGCCGGCATTGGCGCGGCGTCGTCGGAGACGGCCCGCCCGGCCAGCACGGCCAGGGCGGCCAGGCCTGCAAGGCCCAGGGTCAGACGATGGAGCGGCATGGCGTGGGGCGTTAACGAGCGTTCACTTTTGGGGCAAAAAAAATCATGGAGCGACGGCATGGGCAAACAACTCCCAGTTGGCCGTGATCTGGCGGGGCATGTCCAGATCTTCCGGCGTACGTGCCTGGATAAGCGCCGGCATGGCGATGAGCCCGAGAAAATGGATCACGATTTCTTCCGGCCGCAGATCGGTGCGGATTTCCCCGGCCTGCTGCCCTGCGATAATCAAATCCACGACGATGTCCCGCAACATTTTGTGGTGTTGCAGTTTGAGCGCACGCAGTTCCGGTTCCTCGAACCACAACACGTCGGACAAAAAAACAACGGGCAAGGCGCAATAGCGGCTGACCATGACCATGGAGGAGAGATACAGCCGGCGGAGCGCGTCGAGCGGACTCGTCGACTCGGCCTTGGCCGTGCGCACCGTGGCCATGAAGAACTCCTGGTGCTCTTCCATGATGGCGGCCAGGATGTCGACCTTGCTTTTGTAGTGCCGATAGAGGGCGGCGGCCGAGATGCCGACGGCTTCGGCCACGCGGCGCACGGTCACGGCACCGATGCCCTGGCGCACGATAATGTCCAGGGCGGCTTCGGCGATCTGTTCGCGGCGCAGGGGGGATTCCAGACGTTCAGCCATGGGGGGAAGTTAACACCGGTTCACAAGCTGTCAAGACCAATCCCGTCGCGGGATGGGCGGACATATATCGACGCCATGTCCCTGTCAAGAGGCTGTGGCCTCAGACCACCGTGGCCCGGATGACCTCTTCCATGGTCGTGATTTGCTGGAGGATCTTGTCCAGGCCGTCCTGGCGCAGGGTGGCCATGCCGGCGGCTACAGCCGCCGTGCGGATGCGGCCGGCCTCGGCGTTGTGCAGGATCAGTTCGGCCATGGGCTCGTCGATGACCAGGAGTTCGTGGATGGAGGTGCGGCCGCGATACCCGGTGCCCATGCACTGGGGGCAGCCGACCGCCCGGCAGATGGTTTTTCCGGCCAGGGCGGCCGCGCCGGGGCCGAAGGGCAGCAGGTCTTCCTCGCTTGGCGCAAAAGGTTCCTTGCAACGCGGGCACAGGACCCGCACCAGACGCTGGGCGATAAGCGCCCGCACCACCGAACAGACCATGTAGGGTTCGATGCCCATGTCCACCATGCGGGTGACGGCCGAGGCGGCGTCGTTGGTGTGCAGGGTCGAGAAGACGAGGTGGCCGGTGAGCGCCGCCTGGCAGGCTATTTGCGCCGTTTCGGCGTCGCGGATTTCGCCGACCAGGATGACGTCGGGGTCCTGGCGCAGAATTGAGCGCAGGCCGCCGGCGAAGGTCAGGTCGATCTTGGCGTTGACCTGCATCTGGCCCACGCCCTCGATCTGGTATTCCACCGGGTCCTCGATGGTGAGGATGTTTTTGTCCGTGGAATTGATGTGGTTAATCAGCGCATACAGGGTGGTGGACTTGCCTGAGCCGGTTGGCCCGGTGACCAGGATGATGCCGTGGGGGAGCCTGGCCAGACTGCTCAGTTCCGCGAAATGACCGGGGGATAATCCCAGTTCGCCAAGGCTTAAGATGCGGCTGTTTTTTTCCAGCAGCCGCAGCACCAGCCGTTCGCCGAACTTGGTGGGAAACACCGACACCCGGATGTCCACGTTGCGGTTGCCAAGCCGGATGTCGAAGCTGCCGTCCTGGGGCAGGCGGCGTTCGGCGATGTCGAGCTTGGAGCGGATCTTGACGTGGGACACGACGGGCGGATGCCAGCGCTTGTCCAGGGTCTTGATGTCGTAGAGCACGCCGTCGAGGCGAAAGCGGATCTTGAGCGAATTCTGGTAAGGCTCGATGTGGATGTCGCTGCACAGGTCGCGCACGGCCTGGGCCAGGAGTTGGTTGACCAGCCGGATGACCGGGGCGTTGCTGGTTTCGTCCAGGAGGTCCTCGGTGGACATGTTTTCCGGCGGCGGCCCCATGAAATCGTCCAGGCTCAAGTTGTCCAGCCTGGGGTCGCGCTCGCCCTCGGCCTCGCCGTGGGCGTGGTTGATGGCCGAGACGATGGCCTCGGGCAGGGCCAGGGCCACGTCGAGCTCGGGCTGGCCGAGCATCCGGCGCAGGTCGTCGGCCAGTTCCGGCGCGAAGGGGTCGGCCAGGACCACGAGCTGGCGGCCGTCCAAGGAAACCGGCACGGCCAGATTGCGCTTGAGATAGCCAAACGGCAGTCGACGGATGCGCTCGGCGTCTTCGTCGCTGACCTCGATGGTTTCGAGATAGGGCAGGCCGAGGCTGGCGGCCAGGGCCGAGGCGGCCAGGCCCGCGTCGACCTTGTGGAGCTCGGCCAAGCGCTTGAAAGGATTCTGGCCGGCCCGGGCGGCCTCGGCAAAGGCGTCCTCCAGGGCGGCCAGGGGCAGGGCCAGGGTTTCGGCCACGGGCTCCAGAAGCGACGGCCGGGGCTGGCTGGGGAGCGCCGGCCCTCCCGCGGCGCGCGCGCCCCGGGTCAGGGGCAGCCGGCACAGGGCGGCCAGGCGGTCGGCCAGGCGCCGGAAGTCCGGCAGCCTGTCCACGCTAGTTGCCGGCTCCGGCGGCGAAAAAGACTGGGGCCTTGCGGATGGGCTTGGACAGCTCCTCTTCGTTGAATTCGATCTGGTGCTCGATTTCCATCTTCTTGGCATGCAGCAGCCGGTCGCTGTCCACCCCGGGCGAGGTGATGCGCGGGGTAATAAAGACGTAGAGGTTGGTGCGCTCGTCGGCCACGGACTTGTTTTTGAAAAGCCAGCCGACAACCGGCACGTCGCCAAGGCCGGGCACCTTGCTGTTGCCCTCGGCCCGGCTTTTGCCGATGAGTCCGGAGAGCACGATGGTTTCGCCGTTTTTGCACATGATGGTCGTTTCGGTGACGCGCTTGCGGGTGGTCGGCTGGAGCGCGCCGGTTTCCTTGGTGACCGTCTCGTCGATGCGGCTGGTTTCCTGCTTGACCTTGAGCTTGATGGAATCGCCCTCGTTGATCTGGGGCGTGACCTTGAGCGTGGTGCCGACGTCCTTGTAGTCGAAGCGCTGGTAGGGCCGGTCGGTGGTGGACTGGCCCACGTCCTGGCTCGTCAGATAGGGCCGGTTCTCGGCCACGGTGATGGTGGCTTCCTCGTTGTCCAGGGTCATGAGCTGGGGCGTGGCGATGATGTTGAAGCTGTTGTCGGATTTGGAAGCGCTGATCATGGCTTGCAGGTTCGAATAAATGACCTCGCCGATCTTGACCGGAAAGGCCAGCCCCCCCAGCGATCCGCCGGCCGGGGGCACGAAGGCCCCGGAGGAATTGTACAACGATTCGTAGCCAGCCGGGTTGGAAGAAGCAAAAAGCAGCCCGCCGTATTTGCTGTCGCCAAGGCCGGATTGTTTGTTGGCCACGTTGAGGTTGACGCCAAACGACACCGACTTGTCGGTGGAGACTTCCATGATGAGCGCCTCGACGTAGACCTGCTTGCGCGGGGCGTCGAGCTTTTTGACCACCTGATCGACGAAGGCGAAATCCTCGGGCGCGGCGGTGACGAGCAGGCTGTTGGTGGTCTTGTCGGCCACGAAATTGAACCCGCCCGAGACTGTCGGGGCTTGCCCCTTGGCCGCGTCGCCAGAGCCGGAGCTTGAACCCTTGGTGAACAGCTCGTTGAGCACTTTGCTCAGGTTCTCGGCATCGGCATGCTGGAGCTTGTAGACGTGGAGATTGCCCTGTTCCATGGGATTGGGCACGTCGAGCCGGGCCAGCAGACCCTTGACCTGGGCCACGTACTGGGGTTCGGCCAGGACGATGACGGCGTTGGTGCGCTCCTCGGGGACCACGCTGATCTTGGTCTGGCCGCCGCCTTCCTTGGCGGCGCTTTGGCTGAGAAGCTTTTCGAGCTTTTGGGAAATCTTGGCCGCCGAGGCGTGCTTCAAATGGAACAGGTGCAGGCTGGCTTTGGCCGAGGACAGGTCGAGCTGGCCCACGATGCCGATGATGCGCTGAATGTTGGGCCGGTAGTCGGTGACGATGAGCGCGTTGGTGTCGGCGAAATCGGCCAGCATGCCGTCCGGGGAGACCAGCGGAGCCAGGGTCTTGCGCAGTTCGCTGGCCCGGATGTTTTGCAGCGGCAGGACCTGGGTGACCACGGCGTCGGCCGGGCTGGAGACGGTTTCGCGGCCGTCGATGACCGGCATGGACCGGGCCCGGCTGGTCTTGGCCGGCACGATCTTGACGAAGTTCTCGGTGGGCAGGGCGGTGTAGCCGTTGACCTCAAGGACCGACTCGAAAACCTTGTAGACTTCGGCCGGGGACAAGGGTTTGGGGGAGATGACGGTGACGTTGCCCTTGACGGCGTCGTCGATGACGAAATTCTTGCCTGTCGCCTGGCTGATGTACTTGATGAAAGCGCGCAGGTCCACGCCGTCGAAATTGATGCTGATGGTTTTGGCCGTGTCGTCGGGGGCGGCCACGGTTTCCACGGCGTCGTCCGTGACCGGCTGGGGCTTGGCCGCGGCAGGCGCGGTCTGGGGCGGGGCGGCCGGAGCCCTGTCCGGCAGGAGCAGGGAGAAGCCCAGCAGGCACAGCGCCAGGGCGCATCCCCTGGCCAGGCGGAGTCGAAGCGTTGGTGTCATGAAGCGCCTTGGTGACGGACTGTTGCGGATAACGGCCGGCCGGGCTTGGCCGCAAAGCCGACCGCGCGGCCCCAGGCGATGCGCCGGAGACGGTCGGTTCCTTGGAGTATCTCTACCATGGCGGCGTTCAGGCGTCCAGGCGTCGACAGGTGTCCGGGCGTTGCCGGTTGGCCTTGGGGCGTGGGCAAAAGGCGTGGCCGGCAAACGCAACGCCCGGCCAGGATGTCGCCATCCTGGCCGGGCGCGGCGACCAAACAGCGGGACCGGGAGCCGGGGTGCGGCTGTGCCCCGGCTGCCAGGACTAGAAGGTGTACAGGAAGCCCAGGGAGGCCATCCAGGCGTCGGTGGCCTGGTTGGTCATGCGGTGGCCCCAGATGCTGGTCTTGAGGCCCTGGGGCGAGGCGAAGCCGGTTTGCAGGGTCAGCGTCAAGGCTTCGGTCAGCTCGTAGCTGTGGTCGAAGTTCAGGCCAAGCACCCATTCGCCTTCGGCCAGGTCGCGGCCCATGGCCACGTACTCGCCGGGGCCGCCGCTGGCCCAGACGGCCTTGCGCAGGCCGGCCGGGCTGTTGCGGCCGGCGATGACGGCGGCGGTCAGCCGGCTTTTGAGAGCCTCGATAAACGAGATGTCGCGGATGGCCAGGGCCGTGCCCCAGGTGCCCAGCGGATTGACGCCCATGGCGTTGTTGGAGAACTCCTGGTCGCAATTAAACAGGAACGACGTGCCCGGACCCCATTTGGGGGTGATGACGGGCAGGCGCTCGCTGCCGTTGGTCAGGCTCGAATCCTCGCCGCTGGCCACCCAGCCGAACAGGCCCGGCATGGCCCAGTCGAGGCCCGAATAGGTCATGCCGGCGTCGAAAAACCAGCCCTGGCGACGGTCGCGCGACCGATCCGAGCCGGCCGCGTCGCCGTAGACGCCGTCGAAATAGAACTTCACCGGGTCCAGGGCGGTGACGGACAGGGCCAGGCCGGCCCACCACATGGGGTTTTGGTTGTTCTTGTAGCCGGTGGGGTCGAGGTAGCTGCCGGCCGAGCGCAGGCTGGCGTCGAAATAGCCCTCGGGGTCGCTGTCCTTGCCGTAGACGCCGACCAGGCCCCAGGGCGTGGCCGCGAAACCGTCCACCGTGATGGGCAGGGCCAGACGGTAGACGTCGAAGGCGTCGCCCACCTGGGTGGTGGTGGGCTGGTAGGTGCGGTAGGCGTCCAGCAGCCGGCCGTAGGCGGCCTCCACGGCGAACACGTCCTCAATGACCGGCAGCTTCACGAACAGCGCGGCGCTGGCCTGGTCGCCGTCGTCGGCGGCCAGCACGATGCTGTCGTAGAACACCTCGGTGTGGGGCACGGACAGGGGCTGGTAGCCGGCCGTCACCTCGATGTCCGTGCCCGGCCATTTGAACTGGAGGTAGGCCAGGTACGGCTGGATGGCCACCTGCGGGTTGGCGGCCGTGAGGTAGCCATGCCCCCAGGCCTCGTCGTCCACGCGCAACCCGAAGCGGAACTTGAGGTTTTCATTGGCCACGAAATCGGTCCGCAGGCGCAGGCGTTGCCAGATGGTGAGGCGATCCTCGGTCTGCGTGCCGGTCTCGTCCCAGCCCGTGAAATTGCGATTGGCGAAAAAGACGCCGTAGACTCGGGCGTCTCCCGCCATTTTGACTTCCGTGGCCGACCAGGCCGGGACCGCCGTGGCGGCCATAAGGGCCAAGGTCAGCAACACTACCGCTTTTCGCATGAGCGACACTCCTTCCAGGTTCCGCGTGGTTGAAGGGCTTCCGATGATGGTGGCCAAAGTCCGCTTAACGCATTCGACTGTGAAAGTCATTATCATTGCTGCCGAAAATTCCATGGAACTCCCGACGCTGATGCCGGCCGGTTGCAAATGTCCGGGATGCGGCCGCGTGCTCGGGGACCCGGGCGTCGGTCGCGTGTTCAGGGAACCAGGACGCCGCCCCGGCAGGAGCCAAGGAGCTGGCGCACGTCGTCGGCCACGGCCAGAAAGGCGTCCACCACGTCGGGGTCGAACTGGCTGCCGGCGCAGCGCACGAGCTCTCGCTGGGCCTCGGCAAAGCCCATGGCCGGCCGGTAGGGCCGGGTCTGGAGCATGGCGGAGAGGCTGTCGGCCACACTGATGACGCGCGCGCCAAGGGGAATGTCCCGGCCTTTGAGGCCGGCGGGATAGCCCGAGCCGTCGAAGCGTTCATGGTGGGCGCGCACCATTTCCACGATGCCGGTGCGGGCCAGGCAATCCAGGGGGGCGAGGATGTCCGCGCCGATGGCCGGATGGGCCTGCATTTGCCGCCATTCGTCGGGCTCCAGGCGGCCGGGCTTGCCAAGGACGGCGTCGGGCACGCCGATCTTGCCGATGTCGTGGAGGTGGCCGGCCACGTGGACGCAGACGACGTCGTCCCGGGGCAAGCCCATGGCGGCGGCCAGGAATTTGGACACCTCGGCCACCTCTTCGGAGTGGGCCATGGTGTGGGAATCCTTGGCGTCGATGGCCCGGCCCAGGGATTCGGCCAGTTGATGGACCAGGGCCAGCAAGACGTCGCCGCGCACCGTTTGGGGGGCGACGATGTCGAGCAAGCCGGGCAAGCCGAGCAGCGGGCTGTTAAACATGGTCATATGGCAGGATGGCTGGGGCTCAGGCCAGAAACCGCCGCCGGTGCATGTAGAGGTGCCAGGCGGCGAAGCCGGCCAGGGCGAGGCCGAAGGTCAGGTGGGCGGTCTTGGTGTCGGCCAGACCCGTGGCCACGGCCCCGGCCATGCAGGTGGCCAGGCCGACTTTTTGGGTACGTCGTTTGAGCTGGGCCGTGGTCATCTGCTTTTTGGCCGGCTTGGCCGGCGCGGCCTCGGCCAGGGCTTCGGCATGGGTGGCGGCCAGGGCCTCGGCCATGGCCACCAGGTCGCTGGTGGCCACGGACTCGTCATGGGTGACGAGCACGCTGCCGGTGCGCGGATTGGCCTCTATCTCGGTGATGCCGGGCATGGCGGCGAGTTGGCTGGTGACGATTTCCAGGAGTTCCGGATCGGACAAGGCCGGATGCCGGAACCGGACGCGGCCTTCAATGCAGCTGGCTATCATGGCTGGCGCCTCCGCTTGGCAGGTGTTTGGGGAGATAGGGCCGCAGGCTGGCCAGGGCGATGCCCACGGTGGCCAGGTTGTGGGCCAGGGCCGAGACGCCCGGGGTGACGCGGCCGAAAAGCCCCAGGCCCAGGATCACGGAATTGATGAGGCAAATGGCCCGGAAGTTGGTGTGCAGCCGGCCCATGAGGCCAGTGGCGATGTCGCGCAGGGCCACCACGCTTTGCAGGCTGCCTTCGGCCAGCAGGATGTCGGCGGCGGCCTGGGCGATGTCCGCGCCGTGGCGCGGGGCGATGCCCACGTTGGCCGCCGACAGGGCCGGCGAATCGTTGATGCCGTCGCCGACCATGGCCACCACGTGGCCGGCCTGGCGCAGCTCCCGCACGATGCGGGTCTTGTCCTCGGGCAGCACCTGGGCGTGGTAGTCGGTGATGCCCAGTTCCCGGGCCGCGATGGCGGCCGGGGCGGCGGCGTCGCCGGTGAGCATGACCAGACGCGCGACACCCCGGTCGGTCAGTTCGCGAAGCACTCGCGGGGCCTCGGGAACCAGCGGGTCCTCGATGGCCAGCACGCCGGCCACAGCGTCGCCGATGGCCAGGTAGAGGGTG
>JAEZEM010000526.1 GCA_023417745.1 Pseudomonadota bacterium | reverse complement strand
GGGGTGTTGGCCAGGGAGCGGGCGATGGCCACGCGCTGCTGCTGGCCGCCGGAGAGTTCCTGGGGCCGGTGGGCGTGGCGTTCGCGCAGGCCGACCAGACCCAAAAGCTCCAGGCCCTTTTCCGTGGCCTCGTCCTGGGAAGCGCCGGCGAAGGTCATGGGCAGGGTGACGTTTTCCAGGGCGGTCATGACCTGAATGAGATTGAACGTCTGGAAAATATAGCCGATCTTGCGGTTACGCAGCCAGGCCAACTCGTAGGCGTCGAGCTGGGCGATGTCCACTTCGTCGATGAAGACCTTGCCCGAGGAAGGCTTGTCCAGGCCGCCGATCATGTTGAACAGCGTGGACTTGCCCGAGCCGGACGGCCCCATGATGGAAAGATATTCGCCGGCCTTGATGGTCAGGTCCACGCCGCGAAGGGCCTGGACCACTTGCGTGCCCATGGTGAAGGTTCGGGCGACGCCGGCCACCCGGACGATGTTGTGCGCTTCGGCCATACTCCCCCGCTTCCTCAAACATCCGCGCGGCCGTACCTGCCGCGGCCAGATCATTCCTGGGCGCGCATGGCCTCGATGGGGCGCATCCGGGCGGCCACGGCCGCCGGATAGACCACGCCAAGCAGGCTCAAGCCCGCGCCAACGGCCACGGAGATCCCCAAGGTCGCCAGCACGTCCAGAGCCGACAAATTGCTGGCGGCGGCCAGTCCGAACCGCACCAGCCCAACCAGCAGCCCGATCGCCACGCCCAGAATGGCCCCGATAAAAGCGCCGACAAGGCCCTGCATCCCGGCTTCGAGCAGAAAAAGCCGCAGAATAAAGCGGTCCAGGGCGCCCAGGCACTTCATGGTGCCGATCTCGCGAAATCGTTCGGTGACGGCCATGAGCTGGGCATTGACGATGCCGACGGTGCACACCAGAAGCGACAGGATGACGATCCAGCGTTCCTTGGGACTGGCGGAAAGCTTGCCCGCCTCGTCCCCCGCCGCGACGCCGGGCGGCGGCAGGCTCGGCAAATCATAGCCGGCCTCGACCAGGGCCAGGCGCAGTTGGGGCTCGCCCGAGCGCAGGAGTCCGGCGGCCACGTTGGCCCCGGTGAGGATAAAACTCAAGAAGGCCACGGCCAGCACCAGGCTGGCCACGGTGATCATGGACCGGAAAAACCGGACCTTGATGCTTTTGATGCTGATTTCCAGCGACTTGCCAAAGGGCAGGACCACTTGTCTGGCGATCCTGGCTGACTTGCCGGTCTGGTTTGAAGACGCGCCTTCCGCCTGCGACATGCGCCACCCGATTCCGGCCAAGGCCGGCTTCTTGTCCGTGATCCCGCGACACGCCGGCCGCATGGCGCGGCCAGCCGATCCATTGGGGATCGTTTCGCCGTTGTGACAGAAACCGCCCCCCTTGCCAAGGCGGCGGCAAGAACGGACGACGACAAAACCGTGATTTTTCGGGCGCCCCAGGCAGCGCCGGGACAGCGCGGCAGGCATGGGTGGAAATACGGGCTATGGGAAGTCGAAGCGGCTCACAAGCCTCCCCCGCCATATCCACTTTGCCCCCTTTCTTCCAGATGGGGGGTCCGGGGGCCTCAGGCCCCCGGCCGCCGGAGGCCTCTTCCCTTCTTCTCTACTTCTTCACCCGGCGCTTTGGTATCTCGATGCCGTACTTCTGGATCTTGTAATTGAGCGCCCGGCGGCTGACGCCGAGTAGCGGCGCGGCTTCCTTCTGGACCCAGCCGGCCTGTTCCAGGGCGCGCACGATGGCGGCTTTTTCGCTTTGGTCCAGGGACAGGTTGTCGGGCGAACGGTCGGGGCCCTTGCCGGCCAAGGGCAGTTGGAGATCCTGGGGGACGAGCTGGCCGTCGGAGCCGAGCACCACGCCGGCCTCCAGGGCGTTTCGCAGCTGGCGGACGTTGCCCGGCCAGGGATAGGCGGTCAGATAGGCCATGGTTTCGGTGGGGATGGTCACCGGCGGCATGCCTTGAGCGGCGCAGAACTGACGGGCGAAATGTTCGGCCAGGATGGGGATGTCCTCGCGGCGTTCACGAAGCGGCGGCACGTTTATGGTCACGACCTTCAGGCGATAGAGCAGGTCTTCGCGGAAGACGCCCTCGGCCACCTGCTCGAAGATGTCGGCATTGGTGGCGGCGATAACCCGGCAATCGACCTGGATTTCGCGCACGTCGCCGATGCGGCGGATCTTGTGGTTTTCGAGAAACCGCAGCAGACGCACCTGCATCTCGGTGGAGATGTTGCCGATCTCGTCAAGAAAGAGCGTGCCCAGGTTGGCCTGTTCGATGAGGCCCTTTTTGTCCTTGACGGCGTGGGTAAACGACCCCTTGACGTGGCCGAAGAGTTCGGATTCGAGCAGGCCGGCCGGGGTGGAACCGCAGTCCACGGTGACCAGCGGACCGTTTTTGCGGGCGCTGCGGCGATGGATGAGATTGGCGACCAGTTCCTTGCCGGTGCCGGATTCGCCAAGGACCAGCACATTGACGTCGCGGGGGGCCACGCGTTCAATCAGCGCGGCCAGGTCGCGCATGGCCTGGCTCTGGCCGACCAGCCCGGTTTCGCCGAGCTGGCCGCCGTCGCCGGCCTTGATGGTCTTGGCCGCGTCAAGCCCGGCCGCCTTGGCGAAAACGTCGGTGACCCGGGCCAGCAGTTCCTGGCCGTCGAAGGGCTTGGTCAGGTAGTCCACGGCCCCGTGCTTGATGGCTTCCACCGCGCCGGGAATGGAGCCGTGGGCGGTCAGAAAGATGATGGGGAGCTTCACGCCCCGGCGTTCCATTTCCTCAAGCATGCGCATGCCGTCCATGCCGGGCATGCGCATATCGGAAATGACCAGCCGCACGGGCTGGCGCGACAGCACTTCCAGGGCCTCCAGGCCGTTGTTGGCGGCGACCACGTCATAGCCGGCGGAAACGAGCCGCACCTCGAGCACTTCGAGGATGTGCGGATCGTCGTCCACGACCAGGATGGTTTTTCGAGTCTGCTGGGGGCCTATGCTCATGTGCTTCGGGGCGGCCTTGGCGGCGGGGCGCGCCGGTTTTAATAGTTGGTCAGGCCCTTTTTCTTTTCCTGGATCTGCTGATGGATGGTCTCCAGGGCCTTGACCTGCTGCTGCAGGCTCCTTCGCACCTGCTCCTCGCGCTCGGTGAGCTTTTTGGCGCAGTCGCGGTCCATGGCCGCTTTCTGCTCCTTAAGCGCGAAGGCCGGCTTGTAGGACTTGAGCAGGGGCACGAGGAACCGGGCGTCCTCGCCGCTGCCGCCGGGCGGGGACTTCTTGGACCAGGCGTCGAACATCTCCAGGGCGGCGGACAGCTCGGCGTCGCTGCCGGCCTGGGAGAGGCGCACCGAAGCCATGGCGAACAAGGCCTTTTGGCGCACGGCCAGTTCGGCGTCGCCGGCGGCCTCGCGCCATAGGGCCATGGCCCGCTTGGCCTCGCCGGCTTCGTAGGCCTTGAGCCCCCGGTCGTAGGCGGTCTCCCGTTCGATTTTGCAAATGACGACTTCCCGGGCCGGCGCGGGCGGCGGCGGCGCAGGGGAGGTCGCCTGGGCGACGGGAACCGGTTCGCGGCGGGCGCAGCCCAGGCCGCCAAGCGCGATCAACAGGCACAGGCCGCAGACGGCGGCCGATCCAATACGGCGTGAAACACAGTGGCCCATACTACGCTCTTGCCCCATCCACAGGAATTGTAAAGTAGAAAGTGCAGCCTTTGCCGGGCAGGCTCGACAGCCAGATGTTCCCGCCATGGGCTTCAACGATGGTCTTGGCAATGCTCAGGCCAAGGCCGATGCCGTCGGTGCTGCGCTTGGTGCGCGCGCCGCGGTAGTACTTGTTGAAGACGTAGGCCTGCTCCTCTTCCGGGATGCCCGGGCCTTCGTCGGAAATGCTCATCAACACCTTTTGCCCGCCGTCGGCCAGCTCCAGCCCCACCCGCACGGTGCGCCCGGCCGGGGAGAACTTCACGGCGTTGCCGACGAGGTTGTACAAGGCCTGGCCGAGCAGCTCCCGGTCGCCGACCACAGACACGATGTCCTTGGCCACGCGAGGCGTCAGGGCGATGTCCTTGGCCTCGGCTCCCGGGCCGGCCTTTTCCAGGGTCTCGCGCAGGAGTTCCTCGGGATTAAAGGTCACCGGCACGAGGTCCACGATCTGGGAGGCCATGCTGGACACCTTGAGCAGGCTGGTGAGCATGGCGGAAATGCGCTGGAGCTCGTCGCTGGCGATGTCGAGGAAGCGCTTCTGGCGTTCGTTGACGTCGCCGAGCACGCGTTCGCGCATGAGGTTGACGGACTCGCGAATCGACGTCAGCGGCGTCCTGATTTCGTGGCTGACCATGTCGATGAAATCCGCCCGCATCCGTTCCTCTTCCTTAAGGCGCACGGTCATGTCGTTGAAGGCCGCGCCAAGTTCGCCGAGTTCGTCCTTGGAAAGCACCCGGATGGGCTCCAGGCGGCCGTCGCGGGTGTAGGCCCGGATGCCCCGGCGCAGTTCGCGCAGGGGACGGCTTAAGGAATAGGTCAGAAAGAGCACGCCCAGAAGTCCCACGCCGATGGAAATGGTCAGCCCGGACAGGCCGCGCGACACGGCCGCCTCGCTGATGCGAAACAGTTCGCGCATGCCGGATTCGAGCACTCGTTCGTTATCCTGGCGGGCACTGACCACGATGCGCATCCATTGGTTCAGCGTATCCTGGTCGATCCAGGGTTCCTTGGTCAGCTCCCGGCCCTGGGCCAGGTCGGGGAAAGCCTTGCGAAATTCGGCGTGCAGCTCTTCCCAGGCGGAAAAGCCCTCGTAGCGGAACCACAAGATGCTCCAGATGGCGTTTTTGTATTCACTCAGCGCCGTCATGAAGTTCTTCTTGTATTCCTCGGAATGGATGATCTCGTATTTCTTCTGATTCTCCTCCATGACGAGCAGGCTGTCCACCAGGCGCTGGGAAATGGTGAGCACCTCGATGCGGACCTTGACGATGTCACGGGAGATGTTGACGGAGTCCTTGATGTAGATGAGCAGCGTGGAAATGGTGAAATAGGCCACCACCATGATGCCGATAAAAACCACCAGCAGCTTGAACAAGATGCCGTAGTGTTTGATGGGCTTGCGGGAAAGATACATGGCGGCGGTCCACGGCCCGGGAAGACGGCCACGGGTCGGGCGGCCCGGGCCGGCCCCGGAGGGCTATTTCGCGGCGAAAATCTCCTGAGCCAGCACATGGGGCCGGCGCAGGTTGGTGATGACCAGCCGCTGACTGCTGGAAGCGGTCAGGATCATCTTGCCGTAACCGAGCAGGCCGCCGAAGACGCCGGGTTCGCACTTGACCGACTCGATCTTGCCGAGATCCAGCGAAAAGCTGCCGAAAAGCGCGTCGTCGCACAGCAGGCGCTTGTCGGTGAGGCCCACGCGCAAGGTGAAGAAGGAAAAAAGCCGCACCAAGGCCAGCAGCGTGAACAAAATAAAGAACACGTAGCGAATAAGCCACACGCCGACAGCCAGGATCTTCGGCACGAAACGTTCCAGTTCCTCGGGAACCTTGAACTGCACAAGCTTGGTCAGCGTTGGTTCGCTCGACCAGACGATCAGGGCCAAGGCAAAAAGCACCGCCGCCTTGGCCAGCACGATCCAGTGCTTGCCCGTTCGGTACCTGATCTCCTCACCCTCGAACACAAGGCCCTTAAGGCTCATGGCATCCCCACTTGCAGGCGTCTTGCCGCCGCTTCAACCGGCGCGACCGGCGACGATCCATGGGCTTATCCGAAAACGCCGCCCAAGGCAAAGCCTTCCTGACCGCCCCGCCCCGGGTCGCTCTCCCCACCCCCCTGTCGACGACACTCTCCCCTTTACCCCCTTTCTCCAACTGGGGGGTCTGGGGGCCTCAGGCC
>JAEZEM010000474.1 GCA_023417745.1 Pseudomonadota bacterium | reverse complement strand
CATTCGCGCCCAAATCACCCTTTTTTTTCGGAGCGATCATGGCAGACAAGTCGCCGGACACCAAGGAAATGCCGGCCGAGGGCGAATTCGCCGCGCTCATGGAGGCCTCTTTGGCCGAGCGCGGCGGTGAGATCCATGTTGGAGACCGTATCACCGGACCCGTCATCGCCGTCACCGAGACCACCCTTGTGGTCGACACCGGCACCAAACTCGACGGCGTGGCCGACAAGTCGGAATTTCTCGACGAAAACGGCCAGCTGACGGTGGGCGAAGGCGACGAGGTCACCCTCTACGTCGTCTCGGTGCGGGGCGACGAAGTGGCCCTGTCCAAGGCCTTGACCGGCCAGGGCGGCGCCGAGGCGTTGCGTGAGGCCTACGAAAACAATATTCCGGTAGAGGGCAAGGTGACGGCGGCCCGCAAAGGCGGCTTCGACATCGAGATCGTCCACCGCCGGGCCTTCTGTCCGGTCAGTCAGATTGATCTGGCCTTTACCGACAATCCCGAAGCCCATGTGGGCCAGACCTACCAGTTCGCCATCATCACTTTCGAGCGTGACGGCAAGAACATCGTGGTGTCGCGCCGAAAGCTCATGGAGCAGGCCCGGGTCGAATCCGAGCTGCGCTTCATGGAGACGGTCCAGCCCGGCGATGTCGTGCCGGCCGTCATCAGCCGTCTGGTGGCCTTTGGCGCGTTTGCCGAGGTGGCTCCGGGGCTGGAAGGCCTCATTCACCTGTCCGAGCTGTCCTGGTCCCGGGCCGAGAAGGCTGAGGACGCCGTGACCCCGGGCGAAGCCGTCACCGTCAAGGTGCTGGCCTTTGACCGCGACAAGAAGGGCCGTCCGCGCATTTCGCTGTCCATCAAGCAGGCCGGGGCCGATCCCTGGGACAGCGTCGGCGACCAGTTCAATGTCGGCGACAAGGTCGAGGGCAAGGTGGTGCGGTTGGCCGACTTCGGCGCCTTCGTGGAAATCGCCCCGGGCATTGAGGGCCTTATCCACGTCAGCGAGATGAGCCATGTCCGCCGGGTGGCCAAGCCGGGCGACGTGGTCGCTGCGGGCGACGCCGTCACCGTGTCGGTCAAGGACATCGACCTGGCCAAGCGCCGCATTGGCTTAAGCCTCAAGGAAGCCGCCGGCGACCCCTGGCTGGGCGTGGCCGAGACCTTCCCTATCGGCGCGACCGTCACCGGCATGGTGGAAAACCGCCAGCAGTTCGGCATCTTTGTCAATCTGGCCCCCGGCGTCACCGGCCTTTTGCCGGCTTCCAAGCTGCGCGACGCCCTGGAGCCCCAGACCTATGAACGCCTGAAAATCGGCGACGAGACCACGGTCATCGTCTCCGAGATTGATACCGACAAGCGCAAGATGACCCTGTCCCCGGTGGGCGGCCAGAAGGAACGGGAAAATCCCGACGAATGGAAGCGCTTCGTCAAGAAGGAAAAGGCAGCGGCCCCTAGCGGCGGCCTTGGGCTTCTGGGCGAAAAGCTCCAAGAGGCCATGTCCCGCAAAAAGAAGTAAAGGCCATCCCCTGGGCCGGCAACATGTCGGCCCAGGGAAGCCACGAAACGAGGCCAAGCCGAAGCCCGGCCCTGCCGGGTCCATGTTCAGGCGGCCCTCACTCCGATCTTCGGTCGGAGCGTAGGGCCGCTTGCATTGTCGCCCCTTGTCCTGCATGTAAGCGCCAATTGACGCGCACGCCCCTTGGGGCGGCGTTTGTGGAGGAAGGATATGGCCGCAGAGCCCAATAAGATCATCTATTCGATGATCCGCGTCAGCAAGTTTCACGATAAAAAACCCATCATCAAGGACATCTCGCTGTCCTATTTCTACGGCGCGAAAATCGGCGTGCTGGGTCTTAACGGCTCGGGCAAATCCACCCTGCTCAAGATCCTGGCCGGCGTGGACAAGGATTTCCAGGGCGAGACCGTGCTCACCCCCGGCCATACCATCGGCTACCTGGAGCAGGACCCGCTGGTCGACGTCACCAAGACCGCACGCGAGGTGGTCGAGGAAGGCGTGGCCGAAACCGTGGCCCTACTCAAGGAATTCGAGGACATCAACGCCGCCTTTGCCGAGCCCATGGACGACGACGCCATGAATAAGCTCATCGAGCGCCAGGGCGAGGTGCAGGAAAAGCTCGACGCCTGCGATGCCTGGGATCTCGACAGCCGCCTGGACATGGCCATGGACGCCCTGCGCTGCCCGCCGGCCGACACCCCCTGCAACGTGCTCTCCGGCGGCGAGCGCCGCCGCGTGGCCCTGTGCCGGCTGTTCCTGCAAAAGCCCGACATCATGCTCCTCGACGAACCCACCAACCACCTGGACGCCGAGTCCGTGGCCTGGATGGAGCATTTTCTGCACGGCTACCCGGGCACGGTCATCGCCGTCACCCACGACCGCTACTTCCTGGACAACGTGGCCGGCTGGATTCTGGAACTCGACCGGGGCCGGGGCATCCCCTGGAAGGGCAACTACACCTCGTGGCTGGAGCAGAAGCAGGAGCGCCTGCGCCAGGAGGAGAAGGCCGAGAGCGAACGGTCCAAGACCCTGGCCCGGGAACTGGAGTGGGTGCGCATGTCGCCCCACGGCCGTCACGCCAAGTCCAAGGCCCGCATCGCCGCTTACGAATCCCTGGCTTCCCAGGAATCCGACCGTCTGGCCAAGGAACTGGAAATCTTCATCCCGCCCGGACCGCGCCTGGGCAAAAATGTCATCGAAGCCGAGGGCGTGTCCAAGGGCTTTGACGACCGGCTGCTGTTCGAGAACCTGACCTTCACCGTGCCGCGCGGAGCCATCGTCGGCATCATCGGCCCCAACGGCGCGGGCAAGACCACCATGTTCCGCCTCATCACCGGCCAGGAAACCGTGGACAACGGCGCGTTCAGGCTCGGCGACACCGTGCAGCTGGCCCATGTGGACCAGAGCCGCGAGGCGCTCGACCCCGAGAAGTCGGTCTTCGAGGTCGTCGGCGAAGGCTATGACATCATTCGCCTGGGCAACAAGGACGTCAACGCCCGGGCCTACATCGCCCGCTTCAACTTCACCGGCGGCGACCAGCAAAAGAAGGTCAAGGTGCTCTCCGGCGGCGAGAAAAACCGCCTGCATCTGGCCCTTATGCTCAAAAGCGGGGCCAACGTCCTGCTCCTGGACGAACCGACCAACGATCT
>JAEZEM010000451.1 GCA_023417745.1 Pseudomonadota bacterium | reverse complement strand
ACTTTTGCAAGTGATTATGCGAACAAGCTCCTCGTTTGGCGACAAGGAGTCGGATGGTGACGTCTATTTATTTGAAACTGGTGGGTTCGGCCGTGCTGTGGGGCGGCACCTGGGTGGCCGGCCGGGTATTGGCCACCTACATGGGGCCCTTTTCGGCGGCGTTTTTGCGTTTCGCCCTGGCCTCGGTTTTCCTCTATTTCCTGACCGCCCGCATCGAGGGGAAGTTCCCCAGACTGGCCCGACGCGACCTGCCCTGGCTGCTGACCCTGGCCGCCACCGGCATCTTTGCCTACAACGCGCTGTTTTTCGCCGGACTGCGCACCGTGCCGGCCGGCCGGGCGGCGCTGATCGTAGCCTGCATCCCGTCGGTGGTGGCGCTTTTTTCGGGCATTTTTTTCCGGGAGCGTTTCACGAAGCTCAAGATCGCCGGCATCGCCACATCCTTTGCCGGCGTGGGCTGCATCGTCTCGGGCGGCGATCCGGCGGCGCTTCTCGCCAAGGGCCTTTCACCGGGCGATTTGTGCATCTTCGGCTGCGTGGCCGCCTGGGCCGCCTATACCTTGGCCGGCAAGAAGGCCATGGAGCGGGTGGGGCCGTACAGCGCCGTGGCCTGGTCGTGCATCCTGGGCGCGGCCATGCTGTTGCCGCCGGCCTTGGCCTCGGGCCTTGGGCGCGACATGGCGGCGGCCGGGCCGGTGGCCTGGGGCTGCGTGGCCTTTTTCGGCATCCTGGCCACGGGCTACGGATTTTCTTGGTATTACGAGGGCGTCAAGGCTCTCGGCCCAACCAAGGCCGGGGTGTTTATCAACCTCGTGCCCGTGGTGGCGGTTGTCCTTGGCCATGTGCTGCTGGACGAGCCGCTGTCTCCGGCCCTGGCCGTCGGCGGGGCGCTGGTGCTGGCCGGCGTGTGGCTCACCAACCGGCGACAAACGTCGGCCAAGCGATAAGAAGCGACAGCAACACTTCGCCTTGCTTTCCCCTCGCCGAGAAGCTAGTTTGCAGCATACGCCTCTTGTTGCGGAGCCCCTTGCATGGAATTGCCCACCGCCCCGGCAACGATCCTCATCGTTGACGATGCACCATCCAATCTGGCTGTTTTGACCGAAGCCCTGCGCAGCGAATACGAGGTGCGCATCGCTTCCAGCGGCTCCCAGGCTCTGCGTCTGGTGGAAGAAAGCCCGCCGGACCTCATCCTGCTTGACATCCTCATGCCCGACATGGACGGCTACGAAGTCTGCCGCCGCTTCAAGGCCCGGGCGGCCACCCGCAACATTCCCATCATTTTCCTGACGGCCAAGGGCGATGTGGCCGACGAGACGCTTGGGCTGGCGCTGGGGGCCGTGGACTACATCGTCAAGCCGGTAAGCGTCCCCATTGTCCAGGCCAGGGTGCGCACCCACGTGGAACTCAAGCGCCGGGGCGATCTGCTGGAAACGCTGTCCATGCGCGACGGCCTGACCGGCATCGCCAACCGCCGCCGCTTCAACGACAGCCTGAACCGGGCCTGGCGGCAGGCCATGCGCGGGGCGACGCCCATTAGCCTGCTCATGGCCGACATCGACTGTTTCAAAGCCTACAACGACACCTACGGCCACATGGCCGGCGACGAATGCCTGAAGGCCGTGGCCGCCACCCTGGCCGGAGTGCTCAAGCGGCCGGGGGATCTGGTGGCGCGTTTCGGCGGCGAGGAGTTCGTCGTCATTCTGGAGGAGACCGACTTGGCCGGCGCCATGCATCTGGCCGAGACCATGCGTCTGGCCGTGTCCGATCTGGGCCTGGCCCACAACGGCTCCTGCGTCGCGGGCGCGGTGACCATCACCCTGGGCGCAGCCTGCTGCGTGCCCAAGGCCGGGGGCAGCGCCGAGAATCTGCTGTGCCTGGCCGATCGCAAGCTCTACGAAGCCAAGATGGCCGGCCGCAACCGGGTGCTTGGCACGCAGCTCATCTAGTTATAGGGTACGAGTTCAACGCTACAGCCCTTTTCACCGTGCATCACTGGCCTATCCGTCATGATCCCACCATAGCGAGGAGGGTGTGTATTGGTTTTTTATCCTGCCTTTTTCGAAGACGGCGAAGGCGGCTATGTGGTAGTGTCATTCCCCGATCTACCTGGTTGTTTCACCCAAGGCGATGACGAACATCATGCAATGGCTATGGCTGCCGATGCGCTATGTGGCCATCTTATGGTCCTTCGCGAATGCGGCGACGCCATTCCGCAACCCTCCCCATTGTCTGCCCTGACCTTGCCGCATCATATTCGTGTAATCCTAATTCCGTCCGAACCGCTAAAACAATAGCCGTCCCCCCGCGCCCCCACCCTTCGTTCGGCCACAGCCGCCCAAGCCAACCGAAACGCCAGCACACCAAAGGCAAACCCGCCCGCGCCGGCCGACGCGCCCGCCCTTGATCGACGGGGGCTTGTCTGTTACTTTTTTCGCTTGCGATATGCCGCTTCGCCAGTCGCGCCGGCCCGCCGGCGACGCCAGGATATGGCTTTTGTCACCCCGTCCGCCACCTTCAACCCCCGGGAGCGAACCATGCGCAAACGTTTTGGCCTTCTTCTGGCTGCCCTGGCCGCCTTTGTCCTGTGTTTCGGCGGCTTGGCCCAGGCCGAGGAAAAAGTCTACGTCAACGGCATCGATTTCGGCTTTCCGCCCTTCGGCTTCGTCGACAAGGCCGGCAATCCCACCGGCTTCGACGTCGAATCCCTGGACTGGATCGCCAAGAAGATGGGCTTTAAGGTCAAGCACCAGCCCATGGATTGGGACGGCATCATCCCCGCCCTTTTGGCCAAAAAGATCGACATCATCGCTTCCGGCATGAGCGCCACCGCCGAACGCGCCCAGAAAGTCGATTTCTCCATCCCCTACTACGAAGTCACCCAGGTCCTGGTCGTCGGCGACAAGGAAGCCACGCCCTTTGCCGACATCCTCAAGTCCGGCAAAAAGATCGGCGTCCAGCGCGGCACCGTCACCGCCAAGCTCCTCGAAGGCTTCGTCGGCCAGCCCGGCTACAAGTTCGAACTCGTGCCCTACGACTCCACCGACCTGTCCATGGAAGACGTGAAAATCGGCCGCATCGCCGGCTCCGGCATGGACAGCACCATCGCCGCCGAAGTCCTGAAGGCCCCCGGCTTCAAGGTCGCCGGCACCTTCGACGCCGCCCCCGAGAAGTACGGCTACGCCATGCGCAAGGAAGACAAGGAATTCCAGACCAAGGTCAACGAGGGCCTCAAGCTCCTCATGGCCGACCCCTACTGGAAGGAACTCAAGACCAAGTACGGCCTCTAGCAAGCCCGCTTTCCCGCAACGTTCCCGGGCCGCGCGCATGTCGCGCGGCCCGGGGCGCTCCCCCGGACGTATTCATGGAAGGATTTATCACCGCCGCGCAGGCCAGCTGGGAAGCCATGCCCTACATTCTCGGCGGGCTGTGGTGGACGGCGGGACTCATCATCGGGGCCATGCTCGTGGGCTTTGTCCTCGGCGTGCCCCTGGCCGTGCTCCACGTCTATGGCCGCACGCTGACCCGCAAGGCCGTGGCCGGCTACGTTTGGCTGTTTCGCGGCGTGCCCATCCTGGTGCAGCTTTACCTCTTTTATTTCGGCATCATGGCCTACTTAAGCGAAATCCCGGCCCTGTCGTTTCTGCCGCTGTCCTCGGGATTCCTCTCGGCCGTCATCGTGCTGGGGCTGACCAGCGCCGCCTACCAGTCGCAAATTTTCCGGGGAGCCATGGCCAGCCTGCCGGCCGGCCAGCTCAAGGCCGCCCGAGCCCTGGGCATGAGCGACGCCGTAGCCATCCGCACCATCATCCTGCCCCAGGCCCTGCGCCTGGCCATCCCGGCCTGGTCCAACGAATACTCGATCCTGCTCAAGGACTCCGCCCTGGCGTTTACCATCGGCGTCCTCGAAGTCATGGCCCGCACCCGCTCCGTGGCCGCCACCACCCACCAGCCGCTGCCCCTTTCCCTGCTGGCCGGAGCGCTCTTTTTCTTCCTCACCTGGGCCGGCATCAAAACCCTCAAACGCCTCGAAGCCAAGGTGCGCATCCCCGGATACGCGCACCAGGGAAGCCTGTAGCATGGACGATCCGGTCATTTTGCGCGTCGAGAACATCGTCAAGACCATCGGCGGCCAGCGCATCCTCGACGATGTCTCGTTTTCCGTCAAAAAAGGACACCTCAAAGTCCTCATCGGCCCCTCCGGCGCCGGCAAGTCCACGCTTTTGTCCTGCATCAATTTCCTGTCGCCCCCGGACTCCGGCGCCATCTCCCTGGACGGCAAGGCCGTGGACGGCAAAAGCAGGAAAGAACTGCTGGCCCTGCGTCAGCAAGTGGGCATGATCTTCCAGGACTTCAACCTGTTTGACCACCTCTCGGCGCTGGAAAACGTCCGGGTGGCGCTCATCAAGGTCAAGGGCCTGGACAAGCGGGCCGCCACCAACCGGGCCATGGAAGAACTCGCCCGGGTCGGGCTGGCCGACAAGTCCACCCTCTACCCGGCCCAGCTCTCCGGCGGCCAGAAACAGCGCGTGTCCGTGGCCCGGGCCCTGGCCATGGACCCCAAGGTGCTGCTCCTCGACGAACCCACCTCGGCGCTGGACCCGGAACTCATCGGCGAAGTGCTCACCGTCATCCGCGACCTGGCCGACCTCGGCATGACCATGGTCATGGCCACCCACCAGATCAGTTTTTCCGCCTCCCTGGCCGACGAATTCCTGTTCATGGAACGCGGACGCATCGTGGAACGCGGCGCGCCGTCCCAACTGCTCGCCCGCGACTCCGGCAGCCGCACCCAGTCGTTTTGCGCCAAGCTCAGCGAGCTGGCCGGCGACGGCCACTGCGAAATCGCCCCGGCTCCCCGGGCCTAAGGACGCCCATGGACGGTTTTTTCGCCTTCGCCTGGGAGCGCATCATCCCGACCCTGGACGCCGGACTATGGACCAGCATCCTGCTTATCGTGCCGGCCTCGCTTTTCGGCGTGGCCATCGGCGTGTCCGTGGGCGCGCTGCGGGTCTACGGCCCACGCCCGGTGGTCAGGACTCTCGACGCCTACGTGTCGCTGTTTCGCGGCACGCCGCTGGTCGTGCAGCTCTACTTCTGGTACTTCGCCCTGCCCTACGTGCACATCGGCGACTTCGCCCTGGTGCTGTCGCCCATGTGGGCCGCCATCGTCGGCTTCGCCCTGTGCAGCGGCGCCTACCAGTCCGAATACATCCGGGGCGGGCTGCTCTCCATCAAACGCGGCCAGCTGCGTGCCGCCCAGGCCCTGGGCATGACGCCCTTCCAGTCCGTCACCTCAGTGGTGCTGCCCCAGGCCTTCCGCCGGGCGCTGCCAGGCTGCGGCAACGAAATTATCTACCTCATCAAATACTCGTCCCTGGCCTCCATCATCACCGTCAGCGACCTGACCGGCATGGGACGCAGCTTGGCCAAGTCCAGCTTCCGCAACACCGAAGTCTTCATCGTCGTGGGGCTGTACTACCTGGCCCTGGTCACCATCGCCTC
>JAEZEM010000446.1 GCA_023417745.1 Pseudomonadota bacterium | reverse complement strand
CCGGCCGTGGCGGTTCCTTCGTCCCCGGCCGTGGCGGTTCCGGCGTACCCGGCCGTGGCGGTTCCTTCGTCCCCGGCCGTGGCGGTGCCTCGATCCCCGGCCGTGGCGGTGCCTCGATTCCCGGCCGTGGCGGTTCCGGCGTACCCGGCCGTGGCGGTGCCGGAGTCCCCGGCCGTGGCGGTGCCGGCGTACCCGGCCGTGGCGGTGCCGGAGTCCCCGGCCGTGGCGGTGCCTCGATCCCCGGCCGTGGCGGTTCCGGCGTACCCGGCCGTGGCGGTGCCTCGATCCCCGGCCGTGGCGGTTCCTTCGTCCCCGGCCGTGGCGGTTCCGGCGTACCCGGCCGTGGCGGTTCCTTCGTCCCCGGCCGTGGCGGTGCCTCGATCCCCGGCCGTGGCGGTGCCTCGATCCCCGGCCGTGGCGGTGCCTCGATTCCCGGCCGTGGCGGTGGCCCCAACGATGGCTCTGATTTGAGCGCCGACCTTGCCGGCCAAGAAGTCTGTCGCTTCGCGACGTTCGCCGCAAAAAACGACCTCTCCACGGGGGAATTTGACCTTTTCTCCGTCGTCAATTTTCACAATTTCATCGGCAATGACTCGAACGACCAACCACTTTGCTTCCGGACTCCAATCGAGCAGACCGCCGGCACCTTCTCCCCACAGAAGACCGTGGAGGCCCTGGCCGCAGCAGGCCCTGGGGTTCCAATCCGGGGCTTCGACTTTCCCTTTCTCGGGCCACTTGAATCCGCCGTAGGCGGTCATGTCCGCGTTGCAGGTGCGGAGCACGTAGACGTATTCGACTTTCGACATCCCTTGTCCCTCCAGTTTTTGTCCCAGACTCGCCCCTTGCATCGTGTCCCCTACTGATCCGACCGCCTGGCCTTTTCCCCCTTTGGGGGCATTGACCGGCCCGCTATGCGGTTGGCCGTCGTTCGGAGTGTCTCGCGTGGTGGCTATTCCGCCGCCTCCCTTCCCCGTTCCACCGGCCGGGCCGGGTGGGGGCGTGGGTGGCGTCGTTGAGATGGAGCATACGAAAATATTCGTATGCGTCAAACCATTTTTTACGATTATTTTCGTATTAAAGAGCCCAAAAAAAACCCGCCTGGGCGAATCCAGGCGGGGAAATGAAAAGGCCCGCGTGGGGCGGGCCTCGGGTATGTTAAAAGATTGTCTGGTTACTGGATAGAGTGGCTACGATGACGCTCCCAATTTTCCATGTAGAGCCGCGCCAATCCCTTGTCCTTGATGATGATCAGATTCTCGGCGTTCCGCTCCTCGGCGGCCTTGGTGAAGTTAAAGCTGCCGGTGGCCACTGTTTCTCCGTCGATAACCATCACCTTGTTGTGGGCTATGGCGTGTGTGGCGTCGATGTAGACGGGAATACCTTCGTTTCGCAGAAAAGTGGCTCCGGTGTACGTCTCTTTCCTCTGGCTCTTATCCAATATTGCAACGACCTTCACACCACGCCTGGTCGCATCCACCAGGGCTTTGGCTATGGGGGCACTCGTGAAGCTGTAGGCCTGGACGTAGACGCTCTCTTTGGCCTGCCCGATGGCGTCAACAATCGCCTGTTGTCCGCCGCCTTTGGGGGAGAAGTAGACGCTGACGGGCGTGTCCTTCAGGAGCAGGTCGTAGGCAAAAACCGTGGAATAAAAAATTGAACTGCATACAAATGCAATTAAAATCCTGCTGATATAAAGCATGGCAGAATTTTATTCTCTATAAAAACTTATTTTTTAAATACATTGACGCCAAAGAAAATAGTCCGCTCGTAAACGACGCAACCACAAACTCTATAATAATAACTTTAAATAAAAACAAAAGCCTTCCTCCAGCCTGAGGAACTACAGAATAAAAAAGTAATTTTTCTTTTATTCTCCCGCTTGCGTTTGTGAAACCTGTAATCCATTGATAAATAGACCACGATATCCCCCACGCGACAGATGCGATGAGACATGCAGAAAGTCCATCGTTAACAAGTCCTACTGCAATCCCAGCTAAAGCATTCGGAGCTGGTATAATCATATTATTTTCCCATTATATCAGACCATGCCCAAACGCAACGCCCGACAATGGCGTCCTTTATCCTGTCGTTATAGTCGGTCTTAAGGCTGTAGGATTCTGCGGGGTTTTCGGCCGCGTTTTCGCTGTAAAACGTAATTATTAGGTCGTGGTCGACCGGCTTTGTAGCAACCCGCTTCACCATGGCACCACCCTCCTGGCCCGGCTCGCGGACAAGGAAGATGCCGCCAGGCTTACCGGGGTCGCAATCGTCCCGGTCAACAAGCACGATGTCGCCAGGGCGCAACAGCGGGACCATACTTGTGCTTCCCTTCTCGATTTCAACGGCCAGCAGATTGCGCTTGAAGCGGATTGCGTGCTGGTGGCGGTAGACCAGCACCCAGGACTTGATTTCTTCGGTCGGCATGACGCCCGGCCCGGCCCCGGCCTCTCCGACCAAGGGCACGGCGAAATATGCTTCGGACGGCGGGAGCTTTTGGCCGTCGCCAGCCGGTACGATCTTAGCGTCCACCCAGCAGACGTCCCGGGCGAGATCAGGGCGCTCATCGGGCCAGACGATTTTTGCTCCCATGGCCTCCAGCATAGCCGAGACAGATTTTATTCCTGTGTTCGTCCCGTTATAAAAATTTCTGACTTGATCAAAACCTATCTTAGCCCGCTCGGCCAAGGCCGACATGTTCGGCTCTTTGGCCTTAATCTCAGTCAGAATTTTTTGGTAAAGGCTCATGCGTGTTCCATACCGATCCACGCAAAAAAGAGCACTTGGCAAATTTTCGTGTTTGTCATTGACCTTTACGAATATTTTCGTAGAGTCGTCCCCATGAACACCATCGAGCGCTTGAACCGTCATGCGTCCTCCCGTGGATTCTTCGCCCGCGTGGCGCGGCTGTCCGGGTTGAGCCGCGACACCGTGGTTAGGATCGCAACGGGCATTACGCCGAATCCTGGCGTCAACACCCTGAAAGCCATCGATGCGGGGTTGGACCGGTATGAGGCCGAAAATAGCCCCCTCTCCACCCCGACGCCCCCGGGCGAACAGGATGCGGCGTGATGGCACTCCCCGTGTGTCTTTACGCCGTGTCCCTGGGACTGGTGGACCCAACGGACAGACATGCGATCTGGACCGGGTTTTATGTTGCAGCTTCCCAAGCCGAAGCCATTGGCGCGGCCGTCTTGGAATGGGAAGAGAAGCATTCCAAAAAATTTCCCTACATCTGCGCAACGCAAGCTGTGTCGGCTGAATACGATCAGATGGCCTGGGTTCTTTCCCAGGCTGAGTACGACGAAGAGCAAAAAGGAGACCACCATGTCTGACGACACGAATCCCTGCCGAGCTTGCCCGGATCGGCCATTCCATATGCCGGACTGTTCCTGCGGAAACAGGGCAGGCGTCCGCTGTGACTGTGGCGCGTCGAACGTTACGGGCAAAGAGTGGAAGTGCGGCGACTGCGAGAGCCGCCGCTTCCACCTGTCGAGTTGTTCGGTGTTCAACGAACCGGCAATGCCGGTTGGACCGTGCACCTGCGGGAATAATTACAACCCCGAAAAGACGGCGTTGGAAATCCTTGGCGTTAAGTAGGAATCCCGAGATGTTTGCAAATTGCTCCGATTCTGACCGAGTTGTCGCGAGCGAGGGCAGCCCCTTGGAGCAACATGCATGTTTCTTCGCTGTTGAATTTGCAAACAGTGTTTGGACAGTCAATCTGGCGTCCGGTGACAAGGTGGTTAGTAATAGCGTTCGGGCAAATAGGGCACTTTTTAAGCATTTCGTTTCTCCTGTCGGTTTGATTTTGGGTCGCACCGATTCAATACTGATGGGAGGAACGAAAATAAAGAATTTCCTATCCATGCCCGCAATCCCCCGCCGGCAGCGCCAGCCGGAACATGATGCCGCCTTCCCACCTTTCCAGGGCCATACGCTCGGCCTCGGCGGCCAAGTCGCCGTAAGTGGCCCCGGCCGGGAGACGGAACCTGGAGAACCTCAAGGACAGCGCCGGCAGCGTCACCAAAAACCCGTCAGCGTCGGCCAGAACGGTCGCCGTTAAATTCTCCACGGAGCCCTCCATGTCTTGGTTGCAGCGCATCTTACGCCGGCCCGAAGCCTGCGATCTCCCGGAACCAGTTGCCCGGTTCGCGGTCCGGGACGGCAAGGAATCCGTGACCCTCAACAACCTCGACGCCGAGATGGTCGAGTTCGTCGGCAAGCTGGCCGACGCCGAGGGCGACGCCCTGTCCGTGTTCATGCGGAAGCGGTTCCTCGAGGGGCTTGGATCGTACCTGGCCAGCCGGAACAAAGGCGCATGGAAAGCCTATAAGCTGATCGCGGAAACCCGGGAAACGTTCTGAAACTCGATAAAATGGAGATTCCCATGGATCGCCTCGCCCACGCCGACCATTACGCCCTCACGTCAGGGGACAAGATGCGCCGAAACCAGGCCTACCGCTGCCATCGCACCGGCCGTCCTGTCAGCCGCCTCAAATGCATCGACGCGTTTGGGCGCCCTGACTCGGCCTGCCATCGCGGCAGCGACTGCGCCAAGGGTCAGTTCCTGACCTCTCCCCAGCTGGCGGCGTAGCTCCATGGTCTCCATCACCTGCCCCAACGGTTTCGGCGAGACGGATCGCGTGCGCTGCCTGGACCGGGCCGCCTGCCTGTTGCCGCCGTTGGCCTGCCTGCTCTGCCACATCCCTGTGGTGCTCATCGCCCAGGGCGGCATGGACCCGATGAATCGGAAGATCGCCGCGCGGCTTCCGGGGTTGATCTCGTGCCCGTGGAAGGCCCCGAAGGTGACCAAAGCCCAGGAGCGCCAGCTCGCCGCCGCCCAGGTCGCGGAGGCGGCCAGGGTAAAAATACAGAGGGTGGCGAAGTTGCTGCCTCCGCCGTGCACCGTGCATCGGTTTTTCATAACCATGCGGAAGTTCCAAGCTCCCGACGTCCCGGCCGCCATGCGCGGCGATGTGCTCCGGGCCGTCGGGTACGAGGTCAAAAAAGTGGACGGCATCGAGCGCATCATGGGGATGTCGGCATGATCGACCTCAACAGCACATCCGCCCTGGGCGATCGCATCAACGACCGCATCGACGCGGCCATGACCCGAGCCAGAGACGCCGAGCCGTCCAGGGATTACCTCGGGGCCTCCATCCTCGGCGACACTTGCGAACGGGCCATCCAGTACCGGCACCTCGGAACGCCGGTGGACCCAGGGAAGGGGTTCCCGCCTCGCGTGCTGCGCTGCTTCGACCGGGGCCGGTGGGCCGAGGACTACGCGATCCGCCTCCTCAAGGCGTCAGGATGGGTGTTGCTCGAGAACGATCCGGCTACGGGGGGACAATGGGCGTTCGAGGCCCTGGACGGCAGGGTCAAGGGGCATGCTGACGGAGCGTTGGTCATGTGGCGCGGCGAGGGGCCGGCGCTCATCCCGCTTCCGGCCGCGTGGGAGTGCAAATGCCTCAACAACAAGTCCTGGGGCAAGTCCAAGCGCGACAAGCTCCGCGTGGCCCATCCTCGGTATTTTGGTCAGATGCAGCTCTACATGGGCGAGCTCAAACTTTCCCAGGGGCTGTTTACGGCCCTGAACGCCGATACCATGGAGATGCACCACGAACTGGTGGCTTATGAGCCGAAAGTCCACCAGGACCTGCTGGCCAGGGCCGGGCGCATCCTGCTCGCCTCGGCTGCCGGCGAGATGCTGCCTCGCGGGCTGGCCGATCCGTCCCGCTGGGAATGCAAATATTGCGACTGGTCGAAGCAGTGCTGGGCATGAGCGCATCGGAGGATTCCCCAATGGGTCAGCCGCGCCGACGCGTCATTGACCTGAACCAATACGCGCGCCAGGACGATCCCATGCCGGCGCCGGTGCGGCCGTCGCTGCATGAGGCCATCACGGCGTTCCGCGACGCCATGATCTCGGCCGGGCTCGCGCCGACGGACATCGTCCCCGACGGGAAGCTCCACCGCTGCGATGCGGCCGACGAGCCCAACGCGCGCCGCAAAGGCTCAGGATGGTACAAGTTCAACTCGGACGCCATCCCGGCCGGCGCTTTCGGTTCCTGGGCCCACGGATTCACCGAGACGTGGTCCGCCAGGCCGAATTACGAGATGAGCCGCGAAGAAGTCGCGGCGGCCAACGAATTTTTCACCCGGGTCAAGGCCGAAGCCGAGGCGGACAGGCAGCGCGAGTCCCAGGCCGCCTCAGCCCGGGCGGGACAGATTTTCGACGCGGCCTCCGAGGTCACGGACCACCCCTACCTTGCGAGGAAAGGGGTCGCGCCATTCGGCGTCCGCATCGATCAACGCGGTGAGCTGATCATCCCCATGTACAATAGCCGCGGCGAAGTGCGGGGGGTGCAGCGTATCATGTCCGACGGGCAGAAACGGTTCCTGTCAGGACAGGCAAACTCCGGTCTTTTCCACGTCATCACGTCGTCGTCGCCTGATGCGTCCAGGACGGTCTACGTGTGCGAGGGCTATGCGACCGGGGCCAGCCTCCACATGGCAACCGGAGAAACCGTCGTCGTCTCCTTCAACTCCGGAAACATCGGCCCCGCCAGCCAGGCCGCCAAGGAGGTATTCCCCGCCGCGAAGATCATCATCGCGGCAGACAACGACCGCTGGACCCAGATAAAGGGCGTCCCCAAGAACGTCGGTGTGGAAGCGGCACAAAAAGCGGCCCAGGCTATCGGTGCGTCCGTGGTCTGGCCGGAGTTCCGCGACTTGTCCACCCGGCCGAAGGACTTCAACGACCTTGCTGCGCTTGAGGGGCTGGATGCGGTCCGGGCTCAAGCGCGAGGGTACAGCGTCAACGTTAGAGAATGGAGCGTCGCCAGGCTCAAAGGGAAGATAGTCCCTGTCCGCGAGTGGCTGGTAGACCAGATCATCCCCATGGACAGCGCCATGCTCCTGGCCGCCCCTGGCGGCACAGGCAAGGGAATGACGCTCCTCGACCTGGCCATCAAGGTCGCGTCCGGACCCAAGGCAGGCATCGACCTCAACGAATCGGCCGGGTTCTTCGGACACGAGATCAAGGCCCATGGCCCCGTCGTCTATCTGGCCGCCGAAGACGACCAAGACGAAGTCCACCGCCGAATTCACACCCTGTACGGCGACTATCCGGAGAACCTCTACGCCCTGTGCCTGCCTGACATGGATGGCATCAAGGCCATGGCCATCGAGAGCCGAGAAGGCGTCAAGGTGACCACCTGGTGGGAAGAGATCGTAGCGCAGCTGCTGATCATCTCACCCCGCCTCTTCATCATGGATCCCCTGGCTTGCTTCGTGTGGGCCGAGCTCAACGACCGCCAGGTCGGAGCCTTCGTCATGGGCACGCTGGCCCATCTGGCCAAAAGGCTCCATGCTGCCGTGGTGGTCGCCCACCACATGAACAAGCTCAAGAACGGAATCCGCGATCTGGACCACGCCAAAAGCGAAATATCGGGCAGCGCCGGGTTCGTGGACCACGGACGGGGAAGCATCGTCTTGTGGCCGGAAGAGGAACCGGAAGCCAAGAAGCGTTGTCGGCAACTCGGCATCGAATACGCCCGAGGGAAGGTCATCCGGGGAGGTTTGGCAAAGAACAACTTCATCGGTGACAACGAAGAAAAGGTCTTCGTCCGCAACGAATCCGGCCTGCTCGTTCCCCTGGACCACGCCGCCAAGCTCCTCCAGATGCAGAAACAGACAGAGCTCCTCGATCTGCTCGAGATGGCCATCGCCCACGCGGCGGCCCAGGGGCACCCGTTCCAGCACCAAGGCGAAAACGGCCTCCATCGGAAACGAGAGAGGCTCCCCAAGCGGTTGCGCGAGCTTGGCCGGGACTCTATCGAGCACCTTGGTCGCATCCTCCTCAATGATGGCCGTGTGGATAAGTACCGACCTGGGAAGGGCTCCGTGGCCGAAAAGTGGTTAGACGTTCCAGGAGGCAATTTCGCCCTGGGCCTGGGCGAACTCCTACCCGGGGAATTCGAAATGTTGCCCGAGTAGTGACACAAAATTCATCCCGGGTGTTACTTTTTATTTTTCAGGGATGGCCGGGATGAATCAAAAAAGTAAATAAAAACACATCACTATCATCACTGGTTGGTGGCCCCCCATAATAAGCTCTCTTAGAGCTTATATGGGGGGGGCCAGAGGGCCGAAAAATCAGGGACGGAGGAAAACAAAATGGCCAAGAAAAAAAGTTGCACAGCATGCGTCTATTTCGACGGGGAAGACGGTCGAGGGATTTGTCGGTTCAACCCTCCCTGGTGTGTCCCAGGGGACAGCGAATCGGTAGCGGGGACGATGTGGCCACGGGTTGATGAGTACGACTGGTGCGGAAAGCATGAAGCAAGGTCCAAGGCCGGAAGATGATCCGCCTGACCCTGCCCTGGCCGCCGAGCACGAACAAGGCACACCGGCTTTCCGGGAAGCACATCCACCTGGCGAGAGCCAGCACGACCTATCGCCTGGCGGTCCGGTCGCTGGTCGTTGCGGCGAAGCTCCCAGGGCTGCCCGTCCACGGTGCCCTGGAGGTCACAGTGACGCTCTGCCCGCCGGATAACCGTCGACGTGACGAGGACAACTTTGCCGGAAAGGCCCTGTTCGACGCCCTGACCAAGGCCGGCGTCTGGGGTGACGACTCGCAAATCAGACGCAAGGTCACCGAGTGGGGCGAGGTGATCAAGGGCGGCCGCGTCGTGGTCGAGATCAGGCCTATGGCAGCCAAGGCCCAAACCCTTGGCGCTTAGAAAAACGGGGAGGAGACGGTGAGCGAGTTGACGAGTTGCCCACGTTGCGGTGGTAAAATACGGGTCATCGACACAGACGCCCTGGAGAAAAGCGTCTCCCGTGTCCGGCGCTGCGGACAGTGCGGCAGGCTGTTCGAGACCGTGGAGACGGTCAGCGCCGTCAGATACGAGGGAGCAGCAGACCAGCCACGCGCATGAATTTCGACTTTCTGCCTATATAGCCTATATACCCTTTTTTTGATCGACGACGTGTGGTTCCCCTGACGCATCCGCCCGGGCATCCCTGGGCACAGGGGGCCGCAGATGAATCGCAACGACATCCTCCGGGATTTCCCCTTGGCGGTAGAGCTCATCCAGGCCGAAGAAGGTTTCCGGGCCACTCCCTACCGCTGCTCCGAAAACAAGCTGACCATCGGATACGGCTACAACATCGTCGCTCATGGCCACACGGAGGCCGAGGCAGCTTCGTGGGTTTGGACCCGCGAGCAGGCTCAAGACGCTCTACTCGACGAACTGCTCGACGCGGTGGCCGCCCTGGACGCCCGCTATCCCCGCTGGCGAGACCTGCTTAATGCCGACCGCGAAGCCGTGGTCATTTCGGCCATCTATCAGCTGGGGACCGGCGGAGCGGCCAAGTTCGTCAACACGATCTCCAGAATCAAGGCCGAGGATTGGGACGGTGCGGCCTCCGGCATCATGGCGTCCAGATGGGCGCGCCAAACCCCCGAACGCGCCCAGCGCAACGCCGAGGCCATGCGCACGGGCCGACTTCCGGAGGTGGTCAATGGCGTCCGTCTCGTTGCTGAGTCGGTGCAGGGCGTGGCTCCAGCACCGACTCAGCCCGCTGCACCTGTACTGCCGGCTGAGTCGGTGCTGGATGCCCAGGGAGACGGCTCGACGATGGGCGACGCGCTGGGAACGGTGGGTGTATCGGATCGTGCTCGGCTGATCGCCGTTCTGGCCGCCCTATCCAAGTCCAAGACCATTTACGGCGTGCTGGGACTGCTCGGCATGCAGCTTATCGGCGCGCAGACCTGGGACGTCGCCATCCGCGTCGGCGGTCAAATCTACGCTATCCCCGACATCGGCCCCATCGTCTCCACGGCCCTCGCCGCACTGGCAACCTGGGGGCGGGTCACCGCCAAACCTCTCGGGGGACGCTCGTGAATCTCTTCGTCCCAGCCTCATACCGCCGGGCCACGCCGGACGAACGCGCCCGATACTGCAACGGCTGCGGCGGCGCAGCCACGGGATGGTTCACGTGGCTGGTAAACTTTTTCATTCCCCAGTCCATCTGGGGTGTTTGCGTCCGGCCTGCCTGCGACATCCACGATTGGAGTTATGCCCACGCCCTGGGCAAGTTTCGCTCTGACCTGATGTTCCTGTGTAATCTGCTCATCCTGTGTTGGTTCGGCGGTTCACGTTGGGTTTTCCCCCTCCGCGCCCTGCGCTGCCTGACTTACTACCTGGCCGTCACAATCTGGGGCCGGAGATTCTACGGTCGCAAGACCACCGACAAGATCATGAGGCGGGCACATGGCCGGCGCTGATTTTGAGGCCCAGGCGCTGGGCATCCTTGTCGACATCAAGGACGACATTGGCACGCTCAAGGGAGAAATCGGCGCGCTAAAGGGCAATGAGACGCGTTGCACCCTGCGCGGAAAAGCCTTGGATGACCACGAAGATCGCATCCGTGATCTCGAAAAGCAATCCACCTACGGGAAAGGCAAGCTGGCCGGCATCTGCACGGCATCGTCCGTTGGCGGCGTTGGCCTGTGGAAAGTCGGGTCGTTGATTGTGGCCTGGCTTGGAGGGGCTCGGTAATGGCCCGGCGCAAAGGTGTCCCCGAAAAATTTACGGCCGAGAAGCGGGCCATTTTCCTGGCCGCCCTGGCGAAACATGGGTTCGTGGCCAAGGCTGCGCGGCTGGCCGGAGTGACCAGGGAGACAGCCAGATACTGGCGCAAGCAGGATGTTTCCTTCGCTGCTTCCTGGGACGCCGCTCTCCTCGAATACACTGAGGACCTGGAGGCCGAAGCCGACCGCAGGGCCTACAGAGGCGTGCTCAAGCCCGTCTACTACCAAGGAGTCAAAGTCGGCGTGATCCGGGAATTCTCGGACACGCTGCTCATTTTCCGTCTCAAGGCTCTGAAGCCCGAGGTCTACAAAGACCGGTCGGAGACGAACCACACTGGCAACGTCACCGTGGAGATCGTGCGTTTTGGCAAAGATCAGAATCCCGAATAGCTGGATACCCAGAACCTACCAGCTGCCCCTCTGGAATGCCCTTGAGGGCGGATGCAGGCGCGCGTCCGTCATCTGGCATCGTCGGGCCGGCAAGGATTCGCTTTCGCTTAACTGGACCGCTGTGGCCGCACATATGCGCCCCGGCGTCTACTGGCACATGCTCCCCACTCAAAAACAGGCGCGCAAGGTGGTCTGGGACGGCATCGACAAGACCGGACGCCGCATCATTGACCAGGTGTTCCCCGATGCGCTCCGGGCCGGCCAGAACGCCACGGAGATGAAGATTGAGCTGAAATGCGGCTCCATCTGGCAGCTGTGCGGCTCGGACAACTACAACGCGCTGGTCGGCGGCAACCCCGTCGGCGTCGTGTTTTCCGAATGGTCCCTGGCCGATCCCGCTGCCTGGGATTTTATCCGCCCGATCCTGGCCGAGAACGGCGGATGGGCCATGTTCATTTTCACGCCGCGCGGTCGGAACCATGGCTGGACGCTCCACAAGCTGGCCGAAGCCGATCCCAAGTGGTTCGCGCAACTCCTGACGGTCGAAGACAGCGGGTCCATTCCGCTCGAAGCCATAGAGGATGAGCGCCGGGCCGGGATGTCGGAAGAGATGATCAACCAGGAATTCTACTGCTCGTTCGAGGCCCCCATGTTCGGGGCCTATTACGCGCAGCAGATGGCCCTGGCCGACAAAGAGCAGCGCATCTGCCGCATCCCGGTAGAGACGGCCATTCCCGTGGACACCTACTGGGACCTTGGCATGCGCGACTCCACGGCCATCTGGTTCTTCCAGCAGGTTGGGCACGAGGTCCGGGCCATCGACTACTACGAGGCCTCGGGCGAGGGCCTGGCCCATTACGTCCAGGTTATCCAGTCCAAGGGCTACGTCTACGGCGACCACTACGCCCCCCACGACATCCGCGTGCGTGAGCTAGGTTCGGGAAAGTCTCGCCTGGAGATGGCCGAGAGCCTCGGCATCCGTTTCAAAGTCGTCCCGGACATCGGCCTCATGGACGGCATCAACGCCGTGCGCGCCGTGTTGCACAAGGTCTGGTTCGACGCTGACCGATGTGCCCGTGGCGTGGAGATCCTGCGCCAGTATCGCAAGGATTGGGACGACGACCACAAAATTTTCCGGGATAGGCCACTCCACGACTGGACCAGCCACGGAGCTGATGCGTTCCGCATGTTCGCGGTTGGGCACCAGGAGCGGGTAAAAACAGAGGCGCAGGCAGCGCCGCAGCCATACGCCTTTGCCGGCGGCTGGATGGGGGCGTAAATGGCCGACGATTCCAACAAGCATGCCGATCTGATCGCCGACCACAAGAAGCGCTTCAAGCAGGCCTCCGACGCCTGGTCGGTGCAGCGCGCCGAGGCGGTCAAGGATCTTCGGTTTTTCATCGGCGAGACGCAGTGGCCGGAGAAGGTCCGCCGCGAGCGCGAGGTCGAGGGGCTGCCCTGCCTCATCATCAACCGCTTGCCGCAGTTCGTGGCCACAGTCGTCGGCGACCAGCGGCAGAATAGGCCGGCCATCAAGGTCAGCCCCGTGGACTCCGGGGCCGACAAGCAGACGGCGGAGATCCTTGAGGGCCTGATCCGTAACATCGAGTACATCAGCATGGCCGACGTGGCCTACGACAGGTCTTTCGAGTTCCCGGTCATCTGCGGCCATCGCGGGTTCCTGCGCGTGGTGGCCGAGTATGCCGGAGAGGATACCTTTGAGCAGGACCTCAAGATCAAGGGCGTCCTCAATCCCCTTTCCGTGGTCTACGACCCAACGTGCCGGGAGCCTGATTTCTCCGACGCCGGGTACTGCTACATCACGGAAGACGTCCCCGAAGAGGCGTTCAAGGCCGAGTACCCTGATGCTAGCCCGTGCGAGTGGGAAACGTCGTCAAACGTCGATTCCCGCCGGTCCCACGCCATCGAGATGGTGCGCGTGGTCGAGGCATTTTGGAAAGAGCCGGCCAAGAAAACCATCGTGCAGCTGCTTGATGGGCGCGTGGTTGACTCCGAGGATCTGCAGGACCTGCAGGAAGACGACCCGTTCGTCATCGTGGCCATGGACGATGACGACAAGGAAATCCGGCGCGAGGTCGATACCTACAAAATCATGTGGGCCAAGATGACGGGCGGAGAGGTTCTCGAAGGGCCGCGCGAATGGATGCCCGGGGCGCGCTACATCCCGGTTGTTCCCGTGGCCGGGTTTGAACTCAACGTCGAGGGAGAGATCCATCAATGGGGTCTGGTGCGCTACGCCAAGGACCCCCAACAGGCCTACAACTTCACACGAACCAAGGAGATCGAAACCATCGCCCTGGCCCCGAAATCCCCCTGGATCGGGACAAAGCGCATGTTCGAGGGCTTCGAGAACATGTGGGCACAGGCCAATGGCAAGGCGTTCTCCTATCTGCCCTACAACCCGGACCCTCAGGCCGCCGGCCAGGCCCCGCAGCGTATCGCTCCTCCGGCCACCAACTCGGCCATCACCAATTCCAGCCTACAGGCCGTGGACGAAATCAAGAGCGTCGTCGGCATCTATGACGCCAGTCTTGGCCAGAAGAGCAACGAGACGAGCGGAAAGGCTATCCTGGCTAGGCAGCGCGAGAGCGACACCGCGACGTTCACCTACATCGACAACTTGAGCCGGGCGATTCGGCTGCTCGGCAAGGTCCTCATCGACCTAATCCCCCGCGTCTACGACTCGGAGCGTATTGTCCGCGTCCTTGGCGTGGATGGCTCGGAAAAACAGGTTCAGGTTAACCGACGCATCGGCGACATCGTGCTCCACGATCTCACGGTGGGGAAATACGACGTCACCGTGTCTGTCGGCCCGTCCTACGCTACGCAGCGCATCGAGGCCGCCAACAGCATGATCCAGTTCATGCAGGCCTATCCCAATGGCGCGCCGCTTATCGCCGACCTCCTGGCCGGCTCTATGGATTGGCCCAAGGCCGAGGAAGTCGCCGAGCGCCTCAAGGCCGCCCTGCCGCCGCAGATTCGTGCCGCCGGAGACCCTCAGGCCATGGCTCAGCTGCAGCAACAGCAGCAGCAGGCCACCCAGCAGGGACCAGACCCCAGAGTCCAGGCCGAGCAAATCCAGGCTCAGGCCCAGATGGCGTCAGCTCAGGCCACGATGGAGAAAGCACAGCTTGAGCTGCAAGGAAAACGCCTCGAGCTGCACGGCAAGGCCGCCGAGGCTGCCAGGAAAATCGTAGCGATTAGGCCGCAGCCCCAGGTGATGCCCGGGGAACAAGGCCAGCAAATGCCCGCACCGACCGGGCCGTTCGTCGGGTAAAAATCCGCCAAGGAGCGAGACCATGAGTGACGACATCATCGACAGCATCATCAGCGCCGACGCCGGGGCCGAACCGGCGGAACCCGACGCACAGCCCCAGGGGGACCCGTCGGCCCCCGAGGAAGAGACCAAACCTCAGGACGACAAAGACGACGGCGAAGACCAGGAAGGCGAAGACGCCGACCGGACCGACAAGCCCAAGGATCGGAAAAACGGAGTTCAGCGCCGCATCGACGAACTCGTGCGCGAACGCGAGGAGGAGCGAGCCGAGCGCCGTCGGTTGGCCGCCATCCTCGAACGCACCGTGTCCGGCGGCAAGGCCGACCAGTCCCAGGTCCAGAAAGAGCCCGACGCGCCCAAGCCGCCCCGGGAAGAGGACTACCCGGACCATGCTGCCTTCCAGGAAGCACTCCTCGATTACAAGGTCGATCTTCGCCTGGCCGAGAGGGAAAGTCGCGACCGGCAGACCAGGGAAACTGAACAGCGCCAGAACGAACAGGCCCAGGCCAGTCAGGAAGGCCAGCGTCGCGCGGCCAAGATGATGGAGACAGCCCGGGCCAAGTTCGCCGATTTCGATGATGTCGTCATCGCGAACAAGGCCTTGGAGATCACCCCCGTCATGGTCGACGCCATGGGCCTCGAAGAGAAGCATGGCCATGACGTGGCCTATTACCTGGGGAAGGTGCCCGAAGAGGCCGCGCGCATCGCCGCTCTCCCTCCGGCCCATCAGATCCTGGAGATCGGTAAACTGGCGGCGAAGATCGAGGCCGCCGGCCGAAAAAAAATCACCAAAGCACCGCCGCCGGCCAAGCCGCTTGGCGGTCGGGCCAATGCCGCCGTGGACCTGTCCAAAGGGTCCATCGACGACTTCATGAAGGCCCGCAACAAGAAGGGATAACCCATGGGCAACACGCTCCTTACCAGTTCCGTCATCACCCGGGAATTTCTGCGGCTCCTGACCAACAACCTGGTCATGGTCCGCAGCATGAACCGGCAGTACGACAACCAGTTCGCCAAGGCCGGAGGCAAGATCGGGGCCGACCTGAAGATTCGGCTGCCGAACCAGTACACCGTGCGCCAGGGATCGACCATGTCGGTCCAGGATACCACCCAGCGTTCCACCACACTCACCGTCGCCAGCCAGATCGGCGTGGACGTCCAGTTTTCGAGCGTGGAATTGACCATGAACCTCGACGACTTCAGCAAGAACGTTCTGGAGCCGGCCGCCGCTACCCTGGGTAACGAAATCGACCGGCTGGCCTGCGGCCTTTACAAGGACGTCTACCAGAGCGTCGGCACTCCCGGGACCACGCCGGCCACTGCGGCCACGATCCTGGCCGCTGGGCAGAAGCTCAACGAGGCCGGCGTGCCGACAACCGGTCGCGCAATGGTCGTGAACCCGGCCGCCAACGCCGCCCTCGTCAACGGCATGAGTGGTTTCTTCAACCCGCAGGGGGCCATTTCCGACCAGTTCAAGAAGGGCATGATCGGAAACAACATCCTCGGGTTCGACGAAATCGGCATGGACCAGAACATCGGCATCCAGACCGTCGGCCCCCTGGGCGGCACGCCGCTCGTCAACGGGGCCAACCAGACCGGGGCCAGCCTGGTCACCGACGGATGGACGGCTGCCGCATCCTCTCGCCTGAAGGCCGGCGACGTGTTCACCCTGGCTGGCGTCTATGCCGTCAACACGATGTCCAAGCAGTCCACCGGTTCTCTTCAGCAGTTCGTGGTGACCGCCGACGCTTCCTCCGACGCCTCGGGCAACTCCACCCTGTCCATCAGTCCGGCCATTGTCACCAGCGGGCCGTACCAGAACGTGAACGGTTCCCCGGCCGACAACGCGGCCATCACCGTCCTGGGCACGGCGAACACGCAGTACCCGCAGAACCTGGCGTTCCACAAGGACGCCTTCACACTGGTCACCGCCGATCTGGAAATGCCGCCCTCCGGCTGGGAATCCCACCGCGAGGTCTACGAAGGCATCTCCATTCGCTACATCCGTGGCTTCGACATCGTGAACGACAAGTTCCCGGCCCGTTTCGACATCCTCCACGGCATGAAGACCATGCGTCCTGAAATGGCCACCCGGGTCTGGGGCTAAACGTAACCGGGGGCGGGCCGTCCCGCCCCTGAGGAGAGCATATGAACGACTATTCCGCGTGGCTGTACCACAAGCAGCATGACCCCAGGGTGTTCGATGGGGCCGAGGCGGTTGCCCAGGCCATGGCCGAAGGCTGGGTCGATAGCCCGTCCAAGGTGGAAGAGGACGCCGGCGACGGCGCGCCGCTGCTCGAAATCCCGGCCGAGATTGCCGGACTGGACAAAGACGCCCTGGCCCAGCTGGCCCAGGAGCGCTACGGCCTGTCCCTCGACAAGCGTTTCGGCCTCGACAAGCTGCAGCAGCAGGTGGCCGCCAAGATGGCCGGGGTCGCGTAAATGGCCACGGCCAGACAGATCATCGGCCGGGCGTTGCGGCTCATCCAGGTTATGGCGGCCGGCGAGACGCCCCGGGCGGCTGAGGCTTCCGATGCGCTGGAAGCCCTCAATGACATGCTGGCGTCGTGGTCGGCGTCGAATCTGATCGTGCCGTGCATGGTCAAGGGTAAGCTCGCCACGACGCCCGGATCGGCCAGGGTCATTCTCCCGTCGCGCCCCATGCGCGTCGTCGGGGCCTGGATCAACGACGGCGTGGTTGACCAGCCCATGGCCGTCATCGGTCAGGCCGACTACTTGGGCATCGCGGACAAGGCGTTTCGAGGATTGCCGACGTCGCTCTACTTCGACGAGCTCTACCCGACGGCGTCGGTCTATCTCTACCCTGTCCCCGATCTGGCCTATGCCGTGACCCTGCAGCGCTGGATGCCCCTGGAGCAGATCGACGCCCTGGATGACGGCATCGATCTTCCCGGCGAATATCGCGAGGCTCTGTCCGCCAATCTGGCGGTACGGCTGGCCCCGGAATATGGGACGTCGGCCTCCTCCGAGGTGTCGGCCATGGCGTCCACGGCCTTGGACCTGCTGCGCGGCCTGCACGCCCAGCCCGTGGCCACGCTCTCGGCCGGCATCCAGGGGACCAGCCAACGGTATGCTCCCTTCAGCGTAGATTCTATGGCCTTGCTCAGGAGCGGCACGCTGTGAACATCCCTTTTGTCGGCCAGGCCTACAAGAGCCGCTCTACTCCCTGGAACGACCAGGAATGCGTGAACCTCTTCCTGGAGTCCGGTGGCCCAGGGGCGAAGACCCCGGCGGCGCTTTTGGGAACGCCGGGCCTGGTCGAATTCGCCACGCTCAAAGCTGGCGGCGGGGAGGTCCGCAGCCTGTGGCCGGCTTCGAACGGCGACCTTTATGCCGTGTGCGACGATCAGTTCTCCAGGGTGTCTCCGGCCGGAATCGTGACCACTCTCGGGACGCTGGCGATGGACACCGGGCCGGTGTCCATGGGGGACAACGGGGTCCAAGTCTTTGCCGTCGACAACCCCAACGGCTACGTCTGCCCCCTCTCCAACGCCGGGATATTGGTGCAGATCACGGATGAGGATTGGCCCGGAGCGGCCATGGTCGATTATCTTGACGGCTACGCCATCGGCATCACGCCGGACAGCGGCCAGTTTTGGGTAACCGACCTTTATGCCGCAGAATCCATGTCGTCGCTGGATTTCGCCTCGGCCGAGGCCAATCCGGACAAGCTTGTTGCCGTGCAGGTCGACCACCGTGAGGTCTGGCTTTTCGGGGAGAGGACAGTTGAGGTCTGGTACAACTCCGGAGATTCTTCTTTCCCCCTTTCGCGCGTCGGCGGCGCGTTCCTGGAGATCGGCTGCGCGGCCCCGTTCTCCGTAGCCAAGGCCGACAACACGCAATTCTGGCTGGCCACCAACGGATCTGTGGTTCGCGCCGACGGCTATACGCCCAAGATCGTCAGCACCAGAGCCATCGAATCGGCCATGGCCGGCTATGCACGCCTCGATGACGCCAGGGCCTTCGCCTACAGCCAGGAGGGCCACACCTTCTACGTGCTGACGTTCCCCACGGCTGACGTCACATGGGTTTATGACGCCGCAACCGACGCCTGGCACCAGCGCAAATCCTGGGGACTGGGTCGCTGGCGGGCCAACTGCTACGCCCGCCTCGGGCAAAAGCACATCGTCGGCGACTGCACGTCCGGCCGCCTCTATCTGCTCGACCCCGATACCTACACCGAAGCCGGACGTCCCATTGAACGTGTGCGCACGACGCAGCCCATCGCGGCCGAGGACAAGCGTCTCATCCACTCGCGCCTGTGCGTGGACTTCGAAACCGGCGTTGGCCTGCCATCCGGACAGGGTGACGATCCCCAGGCGCTGCTATCGTGGTCAGACGATGGCGGCCGGACGTGGTCCAACGAATACACGGCCAGCATGGGCCGGCAGGGCGAATATCGCACCAGGGCCGAATGGCGACGCCTCGGTCAGTCCCGGGCCAGGTCCTACAGGCTGCGCATCACCGACCCGGTGCGCGTGGCCATCCTCGGAGCCTATGGCGACATCGCACAAGGGAAACCGTAATGGCTGACGATCTTTCTTCTCCTCCGATCCGGTCCCAGGTGATCGACTCATCCGGGCGCATGACGCAGCCCTGGGCGTCGTGGTTCTCCGGGCTTTATCGCCGCATCGGGCAGGCCCTGGGACGGCCGACAACGGCCATCGACGCCGACGTTGCAGCCTTGGCCGAGGGATCGTCCTCCGTGGAAACCAGGCTGACCGCCGTCGAGGAGGATGTGCTTGCCCAAGACAGTAGAATCGACACGTTGGAGTCAGGGCCGGTAGCCCCGTCGTTCATGGTGGCGACCGCCCCGGCCGCCGTCGGCCATACCGGGCGACAAATCCTCGTCACCAACGAGGTTGGCGGCCCAGTGCTGGCGTTCTCGGACGGCACGAATTGGCGGCGTGTCACAGATAGGGCGGTGATCGCATGATCAGGCCGGCCACACACGACGACTTGGCCGAGCTGGTCGGGTTCTGCCTGGAGTGCCACGCGTCCATGCCCTGGCCCGACTTCGGTCTGACCATGGATGAGGACAGCCTGATTATCGGGCTGCTGGATTTCCTGGAGTCGCCGGCGGCGGACCTGTCGGTGGTCGAAATCGACGGCGCCATAGCCGGGGCCTGCGCCGTGGCTGTCGGCCCCTATCCCCTGGACCGCAGGCTTGTCGTCGCCTCCGAATGGATGTGGCACATGCGGCCGTCGTTCCCAGACGGCCTGACCAAGCGGAAGTGGATCGTGCGCATGTTGGACCACATGCTCGGTTGGGCCCGCGAGAACGGGGCCAAGGTTTTCAAAGCCAACACGGTTTTCCTGGACATCGCCTTGACCTGCGCGCTTGAGCGCCGGGGCATCAGGCCCATGGAAACCGCTTGCATCGGGAGGCTGTAATGGGTGTCGCTGAAGCTGTTTCCGCCGGATCGTCCCTCATCGGGGCCGGCGCTTCGCTGCTGGGCGGATCGAACGGATCGGCGGCCGCCGAGTCGGCCAACAAGGACGCGCAGTACAACGCCTCCCAAGATCGGCTGGCCCTGATGATCGGGTTCGCCAACGCCTACAACGATTTTCAGGGCAACACCCAAAATGCCTTGGCCCAGCTCAACGAAGGCAAGAACTTCGCCTACGACTACGGCAACCTGGCTCAGGGCGCGCTGTCCGGCCTCAACAACACCTGGGACTGGGCCTATGGTCAGGGATCGAACGCCCTGAACAACGCCCTGGCCGAATGGGACTCCAAATACAACCAGGTCCGCTCCGACGAATCGCCCTACATGGCGCTCGGGCAGCAGGGCGTGGCCGGATATTCCGGCCTGCTGGCGGACCCGTCGAGCATCACGAACAACCCCGGCTATCAGTTCCAGCTTTCCCAGGGCCTGCAGGGCCTGGACCGGTCGGCCGCGTCCAAGGGATTGCTCCTCTCTGGGGCGCAGCAGAAGGCCGTCAACGATTACGCCCAGGACTACGCCTCAACCTCCTACGACAAGGCACTGAGCCGCTACATGAGCGCGGCCAACCTGGGGCAGACGGCGACGACGCAAGTCAACAACGCCGGCATGACCACGGCAGCCGGCAAGGGCAACGCCTACAACGCCCTGGCCCAGCTGGCGTCGGCCACGGCGGCCGGCAAGTCGAGCGTCGGTCAGGCCTCGGCCAACGCCTACATGAACACCGGAAGCACCCTGGCCGGCCTCTCCAGGTCCGGGGCCGGGGAATACGACAACCTGTCGAGTCTGATCCAGCAGTTGTGGAGCAACACGGCAAACAACCTGGTGAAGACGGACACAGGCTCGTCCGAGGCCTCGGCCTCCACGGCCTCGGCCGGGGCCAGCTCCGAGAACAATGCCCTGTCCGGCGTGGCCAACTCGCTCAACTCCGGGGTGAAGAACTACCTGACGGCGTCAGGGTACGGGACAGGCAGCAATAGCTTGGCGAACAACTACACTTTCGGCGGCGGCTACTATGGTTCGACGCCGTGGGGGAGGAGCTAAACGATGCCTTTTTTCCCTACCCCTGATCCGGTCAAAATAACCCCGCTCGACCTGGGGGAGATCCAGAACAACAACCTCAGGACCCAGGCCATGCGCCTGCAAAACGGCGACGAGCTGCGCAAACAAAACGCCCTGGCGGCCTATGGCGAAGCCATCAATTCCGGCCAGGACAGGGACCAGGCCGCCAACGCCATCCGGGCCATTGCCCCGGATATGGCCGACCGTCTTTCGGCCAACGCCTTGACCTACAAGACTGGCCAGGCCGCGCTTGCCAACGACATGGACAAGTTCATCCAAACCCGCGTGCCCATGGCGAAAGATCAGGCCGGGTGGGACGCGGTGCTCGGCGAGGCAGCCAGGCGCTACGGCATCACCATCCCGGACAGTCTCAAGCCCTACAGCCCCGAGCTGCAGCAACAGCTGTTGATGGGCGGATTGTCGGCGGCACAACGCATTGCCCAACAGCGGCAGGATGCCACGGCCCAGGCCCTGGGGCTGCCGGCAGGAGTCGATCCTCACACTTACGCCGGAGCTTATCACAGCATCCAGTCCGCCGGACTGGCTGCCAAGACCGATGCGAGAGCCGAAGCGCAGAGCGCCAGAGAAGCGGAATTGCAGCCGTACCGAGTTGACAACATCCAAAGCGAGATTGACGCCAGAAAGGCCCGGGCGGCGCAGCCCCGCGTCATCATGATCCCCGACCCGAATGGCCTCCCCGGAACTAAAATCCCCGGCTACTACGACGCTGAGACGAACAGCGTCACCCCCATGCAGATCGCGTCGCCGCAGGGCGGCGATATGTCACAGGGACAGCCTCAGGCCGCACCGCAGTTCAGGTCTGCTGATGACGTCAAGGCCGCCTACAAGTCCGGAAAGCTCAATCGTGACCAGGCCAAAGCTCTGCTGCAGCAGCAGTTCGGGATGCAGTGATGCCGACCGCAGACGCTTTCCTTGATGGTGGGGCCGATGCCTTTCTCGATGCTCCGGGGGGAACCTCATCCTCCGCCGACGCCTTTCTCGATGCCGAGGACAAGGGCCTTTACCTGCGCACCATGGACACCCTGGCCGATGCCTCCGGGAAGGTGACGGACGCCATCAAAACTGGAGCCGAGGGCGCGGCTGCCATGGTCGGCCCGGCCCTGCAGAAACGCGCAGTGGACTTTAACAAGCTCGGCGCGACAGCGGCCGGCGTGGCCTTTCCGCAGTATCAGCCTGTCATCGACGCCGCGCGCGGTCCGCTCATCGACCAGCCCGAGGCGGACATCAAGCGCGGGGAAGCCGAGCTGGCGAAGATCAAAGAAGGCCAGCCCTACTGGAAACAGCTGGCGGCGGATGTCGGGGCCGGGTTCGGCGCGCTGCCGGGCATGGCCCTGGACGTCGCGGCCGGTCGTGGCGTGGGAACAGCGGCCGGCCTGTCCGAAGCCATGGCGGCGAAGCAGGCCCTGCCCCTGGGAATGGCATTCTTCGGGTCCGGCGAGGACGGCGCACAGGGCGCGGCCAAAGGATATCTTTCCGGCCTGGCCCTGCACAAGGCCGGAGAGATCGGCCAGACGCTGCCGGTGTTCTCGCGCCTGGGGACGCAGGCCGGCGTCCAGGGCGTCACGGGCGCGGCACTCAATTCCGCCGATGCCTTTCTCGACGGCCGTGTTCCGACCACGGAAGAGACCTTGCACGCCGCCGCGACCAACGCAGCCATGGCCGTGCCCTTTGCCCTGGCCCCGGGTAAAATGGGCGTCGAGCAGCCCAAGGACAGCGGCGTCCGCATCGACACCAAGCCGGAGGCCGCGGCTTCGCCCTTGGTGGACCGGATCATCCAGGCCGAGTCCGGCGGTGACCCCAACGCCCAGGCCGGCACGTCCAGTGCCCGGGGCCTGGGGCAGTTCGTCAAGGGCACCCGCGACGCCATCCTTAAACGCCACGGCGTGGACGCCTGGAGCGCCGATCCGGCCGAACAGCGCCGGGCCACGGAACTGCTCATCGAGGACAACCGCGCCTTCCTCCGCAACGCCCTGAGCCGCGAGCCTTCGGACGGCGACGTCTACTTTGCCAACTTCCTGGGAACCGGCGGTGCGGAACAATTCCTCACCGGTCTGGCCGAGAATCCCGGCGACGCGGCCGTGAACCACGTCAGCCCTGCGGCGGCCCGGGCGAACCATTCCATCTTCTACACCAAGGACGGCCGGGCCCGGACGAACCAGGAGGTCTACGACCTCATGG
>JAEZEM010000377.1 GCA_023417745.1 Pseudomonadota bacterium | reverse complement strand
AGCTGTGGGAACTCTTCACGCGCCTGGGCACGGCCCCCCGGCCCGGAGAACTCTGCCTGGACATGGGCGGCAGCCCCGGCGGCTGGTCATTCGTGCTGGCCTCGCTCGGGGCGCGGGTCTTTTGCATCGACAAGGCCCCCCTGGCCGACAACGTGGCCCACGATCCGCTGGTCTCCTGGTGCCCAGGCAGCGCCTTTGGCCTGGACCCGCGCCACGCCGGAGCCGTGGACTGGCTGTTCTCCGACGTCATCTGCTACCCCGACCGGCTCTACGACTGGCTGTCGCGCTGGCTGACGCTGGGCCAGTGCCGCCGCTTCGTCCTCACGGTCAAACTCCAAGGCGAAACCGATCCCGCGCTCATCGACCGCTTCCGCGACGTGCCCGGCAGCCGGCTGCTGCACTTAAGCGCCAACAAACACGAACTGACCTTCGTGCGGTTGGGCGACGCCTCGGCCGCTTTGTGAGGGAAGAATGCCTCCGGCGGCTGGGGGCCTGAGGCCCCCAGCCCCCCCACTTAGAGAAGGTTTAAAGGGGGTTGGGCGAGGTTTGGCCCTCTGTCGGGTGGGCAGCCCAAGTGGCCGTGGACGGTGCTTGACGGGCAGTGCCGGACTCCGACGACCAGACGTGTTCCCCTTCTCTGCCCGGACGGCATCCGATACGCGCGCCGCGACGTAACAGCCCCTCGCGCCAGCCCCTGCCTCTGCAACACCCGCCGCAACGACGAACATTTGAACATAAAACGATCAAATGTTCGAAGAAGTCCAGACAAAACAGAACTTTGCCATCGACAATGGTTCTGCGCTGGACTACTCTGTCCGCACTACTGGGATACCCTGAACCGGAGGAATCGTTGCTGTGAAGAAGCTGATCAACAACGTGGAAGACGTCGTCCAGGAACAGCTCCAAGGCATGGCCCTGGCCCATCCCGAATTGACCGTGAAATTCGATCCCTGCTACGTCGTTCGCGCCGACGCCCCGATAAAAGGCAAGGTCGCCCTGGTTTCCGGCGGCGGCTCCGGCCACGAACCCATGCACGGCGGCTTCGTCGGCCAAGGCATGCTCGACGGAGCCTGCCCGGGGGCCGTCTTCACCTCTCCCACTCCGGACCAGATGTACGAATGCGCCAAGGCCGTGGACGGCGGCGCGGGCGTGCTGTTTATCGTCAAGAACTACACCGGCGACGTGATGAATTTCGAGACCGCCGCCGAGCTCGTGGCCGCCGATGGCCTCAAGGTCCAAAACATCCTCATCGACGACGACGTGGCCGTCAAGGACAGCCTGTGGACCGCCGGCCGGCGCGGCGTCGGAACCACCGTGCTGGCCGAAAAGATCGTCGGAGCCGCCGCCGAGGCCGGCTATGATCTCACCCAATGCGCCGACCTGTGCCGCAAGGTCAACCAGTACGGCCGCTCCTTTGGCGTGGCGCTCACCTCCTGCACCGTGCCCGCCGCCGGCAAGCCCACCTTCACCCTGGGCGAGGACGAGGTCGAAATGGGCATCGGCATCCACGGCGAACCCGGCACCCACCGCATGCCCATCAAATCCGTGGACGAAATGACCGCCTACGTCGCCGCCCAGATCATCGACGACCCGGCCTACACCCGCGTCGTGCGCGAATGGGACGGCGAAGAGTGGGTGGACAAAACCCTCACCGACGCCCCCTTTGCCAAGGGCGATCAGGTCATCGCCTTCGTCAACAGCATGGGCGGCACCCCGGTCTCGGAACTCTACGCCGTCTACCGAAAGCTCGACGAGGTCTGCAAGGCCAAGGGCCTGACCATCGTGCGCAACCTCGTCGGCCCCTACATCACGTCGCTGGAGATGCAGGGCTTCTCCATCACCCTGCTGAAAGCCGATGACGAGATCCTCAAGTTCTGGGACGCGCCGGCCAAGACCCCGGGCTTTGTCCGCTAGTGTCGCGCCCCTTGAAAAATACGATAGTATTTTTTAAAAAAATTAATGATTTTAGCCTGCCTTCTGGGAAATGTCCTGTGTGCTTTTCCTGGACGCGACACTCGGGCGGCCAACGGTCCCGATACGCCGACGTGTTCGCCCTGTTGCCCCAGCTCTGTGCGCCCCTGGCCCGATCGTTGGCCGGCGCGCCTGGCCGGCCCCGGAGACGCAGCCTGAAAAACAAGTCCTGACCCGGCGCGGGCGTGAAGCAGCCGCTTCGCGCCCGCGCTTTTTTGAAGTCCGCCGGCCCGCCGGCCAATCCGCCCCAGGAGCCCCGCCATGCCCATGACCAAAGCCCAACTGCTGGCCTGGATCGACAAGCAAAATACCGTTTTTCTCGACAAAAAGGCCTACTTGACCGACCTCGACGCCGCCATCGGCGACGCCGACCACGGCATCAACATGAACCGGGGCTTTGCCAAGGTCATGGAAAAGCTGCCCACCGTGGCCGACAAAGATCTGCCCACCATCCTCAAGACCGTGGGCATGACCCTCATGTCCAGCGTCGGCGGCGCCAGCGGGCCGCTCTACGGCACGTTCTGGATGAAAGGGGCCATGGCCCTGGACGGCAAGACCGAAATGTCCACCGCCGACTTCAAGACCTTCCTCGAAGCCGCCGTGGGCGGCATCGTCCAGCGCGGCCGGCCCGAACTTGGCGACAAGACCATGTACGACCTCTGGGGGCCAGTGCTGGCCGCCGTCAAGGCCGCCGACGACGCCACTCCCCTGCCCGAAGTCGTGGCCGCCGCCCTGCCCGTGGCCGAGGCCGCCCTGGCCGCCACCATCCCGCTCCAGGCCCGCAAGGGCCGGGCCAGCTACCTCGGCGAACGCTCCATCGGCCACCCCGACCCCGGCGCGACTTCGTCGCTGTTTATGTTGCAGACGTTGAGAGAGGCGTTGGGATAAATAAGAGGAAGATGCCTCCGGCGGCCAGGAGAGGCTCTGCCTCTCCTGGCCCTCTCCGCCGGGGGCCTGAGGCCCCCGGACCCCCCAGTTGGGTGAAGGGGGGTATTCTTGGACGGTTGGCGGGAATGGGAGAAAAAAATGATCGGGATTGTGGTGGTTTCCCATAGCGAGAAGCTGGCCCAGGGCGTCCTCGAACTGGCCTCCCAGATGACCCGGGGAGCCGTGCCCATGCAGGCCGTGGGCGGCATCGACGACCCCGACAATCCCATCGGCACCGACCCCATGCAGGTGCTGGCCGCCATCGAGGCCGTGGCCGCCCAGGCCGATGACGGGGTGCTGGTCCTCATGGACCTCGGCAGCGCCCTTTTAAGCGCCGAAACCGCCCTGGATTTCCTGGACGAGGCCGTGCGGGCCAAGGTGCTCCTGTGCTCGGCCCCGGTGGTCGAAGGAACCGTGGCCGCCGCCGTCCAGGCATCCGTTGGCGCGTCCCTGGCCCAGGCCAGCGCCGAGGCGCGCGCCGCCCTTGGCGTCAAGATCGCCCAGCTCGCGCCGCTGACCGGCGACGCTTCCGAGGCCCCCTCCCCGGCCGCCGCGCCTGCCCCCACCGCCGGCCCGGAGCTGACGCTCACCCTGCGCATCGCCAACAAAAACGGCCTCCACGCCCGCCCGGCCGCCGCCCTGGTGGCCACGGCCGGACGCTTCACCGCCGACATCGTCGTACGCAAGGGCGAGGCCGCCGCCTCAGCCAAGAGCATCAATCAGGTGGCGCTTTTGGGCATCAAACGCGGCGACGACATCGTCATCGCCGCCGCCGGTCCCGACGCCAGGGAGGCCCTGGCCGCCATCGCCGCCCTGCACGCCGATCATTTCGGCGAACGCGACGAGGACGTCGCCGAGGCTCCGACCGCGCCGGTCGTCGCCGTCCAGCCGGCCGGGGACGGCGTCCTCACCGGCGCGCCAGCTTGCTCCGGCCCGGCCGTGGGGCCGGCCCACGTCCACCGGGCGGAGCTGCCCGAGATCACGCGCCGGCATACCGACGACCCGGCCCGGGAAATCGCCCGCCTGGGCGCAGCCCTGGCCCAGGCCCGGGTCGAGCTGGAACAGCTTTCGCGCCAGGCCTCCCGCGCTTCGGACAAGGCGGCGGCCGGCATCTTCGAGGTCCACGCCCTGCTGCTTGGCGACGACGATCTGCGCCGGGCGGCGGTCGGGCGCATCGAGGCCGAAAAGGTCGAGGCCGCCTACGCCTGGAACGCCGTGCTAGAGGAAACCGCCGCCGCCTACCGCCGGCTTGCCGACGGCTACATGCAGGCCCGGGCCGCCGACGTCCTCGACTGCGGGACGCGGGTGTTGCGGCTGCTCCTGGGCGAAACGGCCGCGCCCATCCACCTGGCCCGGCCGTCCATTCTCGTGGTGGGTGAGCTGTCCCCGTCCGAGGCGGCCGGACTCGATCCGACACTGGTTCTCGGCATCGCCGCCGAAACCGGCGGGGCCACGGCCCATGCCGCCATCCTGGCCCGGTCCCTTGGCATCCCGGCCGTGGTGGGCCTTGGCGAGGGGTTGCGGGCGGTGGTCCAGGGGCAAATGCTCGTCCTTGACGGCCAGGCCGGCACGGTGCTGACCAACCCGGACGAGGTCGCCTGTCGGGCAGCCGAGGGAAAACGCCGGGCCTGGCTGGCGGCCCGGGAAGCGGCCCGGTCCAAGGGAGCGGCCCCGGCCGCCACCCGCGACGGCACGGTCGTGCCGGTCATGGCCAACATCGGCGGCCCGGCCGACGCGGCCAGGGCGCTTTCTGCCGGGGCCGACGGGGTGGGGCTTTTCCGCACGGAATTTCTCTTTTTGGAGCGCCAGGCCGCGCCGAGCGAAGACGAGCAATGCGCCGCCTACGTCGCGGCGGCCGAGGCCATGGACGGTCGCCCGGTCATCATCCGCACCCTGGACATCGGTGGCGACAAGCCGGTGGCCTATCTGGACACGCCGCGCGAGGACAACCCGTTTCTGGGCCAGCGCGGGGCGCGGTTCTGCCTGGCCCGGCCCGAGCTTTTCCGCACCCAGCTGCGGGCGCTTTTACGGGCGGCGGCCGGGCGCGACATCTGGATCATGTACCCCATGATCAGCGACGTGGGGGAACTGCGGGCCGTGCTGGCCGCCCAGGAGGCCGCCCGGCGGGAGCTCGCGGCCGAGGGCGTCGAGACGCCGACCAAGGTCAAGACCGGCATCATGATCGAGGTGCCGGCCGCCGCGGCCATGGCCGACAAGCTGGCCGGGCTGTGCGATTTTATGAGCATCGGCACCAACGACCTGACCCAATACGTCATGGCCGCCGACCGGGGCAATTCGGCCGTGGCCCATCTGGGCGACAGCCTGCATCCGGCCGTGTTGCGTTTGATCGCGCGCACGTGCGAGGCCGGCGCGGCGGCCGGCATCGAGGTCGGCATGTGCGGCGAGCTGGCCGGCGAGGCCAAGGCCACGCCGCTGCTGTTGGGATTGGGGCTGGTCGAACTGAGCATGAGCGCCGGGCTCGTGGCCGAGGTCAAGCAGGCCGTGCGCGGCGCGGACCTGGCCGCCTGTCGCGCCCTGGCCCAAAAGGCCCTGGCCTGCGACACGGCCGAGGCCGTGCGGGCACTGCTTTCCTGAGCGGATTTCCCCAACGGCAAACGGACGGCCGGGTTGCGCCCGGCCGTCCGTTTGGCATTTCCCCTGGCGGGCGTCAGGCCTTGCCGCCCTCCGCCGCCTGGGACCTCGTCTTTTTCCGCTGGCCGCCAAAGCGCCAGCGCAGACGATCCAGATAGAGATAGATCACCGGCGTGGTGAAAAGCGTCATGACCTGGCTGACCACCAGCCCTCCGGCGATGACGATGCCCAGCGGCCGGCGCAGCTCGAAGCCCGCGCCGTGGCCGAAGGCCAGGGGCAGCGCACCCAGAAGCGCGGCCAGGGTGGTCATCATGATGGGCCGAAAACGCATCCGGCAGGCCTCGGTGATGGCCTCGCGCGGGCCGAGATTGCGGGAGCGTTCGGCCTCCAGGGCGAAATCCACCATCATGATGCCGTTTTTTTTCACGATGCCGATCAAGAGCACGATGCCGATGACGGCGATGATGGACAGATCGAGCTTGAAGGCCATGAGCGCGGCCACGCCGCCCAGGCCGGCCGACGGCAGGGTGGACAGGATGGTGATGGGGTGGATGGCGCTCTCGTAGAGGACGCCCAGGACGATGTAGACGGCAATAAGCGCGGCCAGGATGAGCAGGGGCTGGTTTTTGAGCGAATCGCCAAAGGCCTGGGCCGTGCCGGCGAAGGTGGTGCGGATTGTGGCGGGCAGTCCCTGGCCGGCCACGGCCTGGTTGATGGCCTCAGAGGCCTGGGAGAGCGACACGCCAGGCGCAAGATTAAACGAGATGGTGGCCGAGGGAAACTGTCCCTGATGGAAGACGGCCAGGGGCGTCAGCTTGTCCTCGACCTTGGCCATGGCCGCCAGCGGTACTTGCGCCCCGTCCTTGCCGGACACGTAAATCTGGCGCAGGCCCTCGGGCGAGGCCCAGACGCGCGGGTCGGCGTCCAGGACCACCCGGTACTGGTTGACGTCGGCATAGGACACCCCGGCCAGGCTCTGGCCGAAGGCGTCGTAGAGCACGGCGTCGATGTCGGCCATGGACACGCCAAGCCGCGAAGCCGCGTCGCGATCAACGACAACCGAGGTCATAAGCCCCCGAGCCTGCTGGTCGGCGATGACGTCGGTGATCTGGGGCAACTGGCGAAGGCGCGTCTCCACCCGGGGCACCCAGGTCGTCAGCTCGGAAAAATCGCTGCCTAGAAGCGTATACTGGTAGAGCGCCTTGCCCGGCCGGCCGCCCAAACGCAGCTCCTGGGCCGGCATGAGAAAGGCCTGCGCCCCGGGCAGTTGACCAAGGGACCGGCGCAGCCGCGAAAGCGTCACCTGGATGGGCGGGCGTTTGTCCTGGGCCTTTAAGGTCACGAACATCTGGGCCGAATTGACCGAGCCGCCGCCCGGTCCGCCGCCGCCGCCGGTGAAGCCGGTGACGCTCTCCACGTCCGGGTCGTTCTTGATGACGGCCACGATCTCGCGCAGCCGCCCTTCCATGTACTGAAACGAGCTGTCCTGGGAGGCCTGGATGAAACCCATGAGCCGGCCGGTGTCCTGTTCCGGGAAAAAGCCCTTGGGGATGGCGGCGTAGAGCCAGACCGCGCCGCACAGCGCGGCCACGGTGACGGCCAGCATGGTTTTCGGGTGTCCCAGCGCCGCTTCCAGGGCTCGGGCGTAGCCCCGGGCCAGGACGGCGAAAGCTCGGGCGAAAAGCCCGGGACGGCGCGGGGCGTGGCCGCCCGAACCGGCTCCGTGCCCGAAAACCACGGCGCACAGCATGGGCGTGGCCGTCAGCGACAGGACCAGCGACAGCATGATGGCGATGGACAGCACAGCGGCGAATTCCCGAAAAAGCCGGCCCACCATGCCGCCCATGAAGAAGATGGGAATAAAGACCGCTACCAGCGACACGCTCATGGAGACGACGGTGAAGGCCACCTCGCGCGAGCCGGCCACGGCCGCCGCCACCGGAGCCATGCCGGTCTCCCGGTGGCGGGCCACGTTTTCCACCACCACGATGGCGTCGTCCACGACAAAGCCGGTGGCGATGGTCAGCGCCATGAGCGACAGGTTGTCCAGGGAATAGTCGCACAGATACATGACGGCGAACGTGCCGACCAGGGAGGCCACCGTGGCCACGGCCGGGATGAGCGTGGCCCGAAAGCTCCCGAGAAACACCCAGACCACGGCGATGACCAGCAGACAGGACAGGACGAGCGTAAATTCCACCTCGGCCAGCGAGGCCCGGATGGGCGGGCTGCGGTCCATTTCCACGGAGATGTTCACGTCGCCGGGCAGCGAGGCGGCCAGCTCGGGAATAAGCGCCCGCACGTTGTCCACGGTCTCGATGATGTTGGCCCCGGGTTGGCGAAAAACGATGATCATGACGGCCGGCGTGCCGCCGACCAGGCCGGCCGTGCGCACGTCCTCCACCGAGTCGGTGACGCTGGCCACGTCGGATAATCGCACGGCCGCGCCGTTTTTATACGACACGATGAGCGGCTCGTACTCGGCCGCCTTGTGGAGCTGGTCGTTGACGTCGATCTCGTAGGCCGTGTCGCCGGACTCGACCCGGCCCTTGGGGCGGTTGACCGTGGTCTTGGCAATCAGCCCGCGCACGTTTTCCAGGCTCAGGCCATGCTGGGCCAGCTTGGCCGGATCGACGCTCACCCGCACGGCCGGCAGCGCTCCGCCGCCCACGAACACCTGCCCCACGCCCTCGACCTGGGACAGCTTCTGCTGGAGCACGGTGGAAGCCACGTCGTACATGGCCGACCGCGTCACCGTGGGCGAAGTCAACGCCAGGATCATGATGGGCGCGTCGGCCGGGTTGATTTTCCGGTAGGTCGGATTCTGGCGCAGGGTCGAGGGCAGGTCCCCCCGGGCGGCGGCGATGGCGGCCTGGACGTCGCGGGCCGCGCCGTTGATGTCGCGGGTCAGGTCGAATTGCAGGTTGATCTGGGCCGAACCCCGGCCGCTGGTGGAGGTCATTTCCGTGATGCCGGCGATGCGGCCGAACTGGCGCTCCAAGGGCGCGGCCACGGACGTGGCCATGGTTTCGGGCTCGGCCCCGGGCAACTGCGCCTGGACCGAGATGGTGGGGAAATCCACCTGGGGCAGGGCGGCGGCCGGCAGGAGCCGAAACGCGATGGCTCCGGCCAGCATGAGGGCCAGGGTCAAAAGGGCCGTGCCGACCGGGCGGCGGATGCAAATTTCCGGCAGGTTCATACGGTTCCGGCATCCTCGGCCCCGGCGGCCATGGGCGGGGTCGTCTCACGGCGGCCGGCCAGACGCTCGAAGAAGAGGTAGATGACGGGCGTGGTGTACAGTGTGAGCGCCTGGCTGACGATAAGCCCGCCCACGATGGCGATGCCCAGGGGCCGGCGCAGCTCGCTGCCCACGCCCGAGCCCAGGGCCAGGGGCAATGCGCCCAGAAGCGCCGCCATGGTGGTCATCATGATGGGCCGAAAACGCAGCAGGCAAGCCTCGTAGATGGCCTCGCGCGGGGGCAGCCCTCGCTCACGCTCGGCGGAAAGCGCGAAATCCACCATCATGATGCCGTTTTTCTTCACGATGCCAATCAGCAGGATAATGCCGATGACGGCCATGATGCCGAGATCCTCGCCGCACAGCCACAAGGCCCCGACCGCGCCCACCCCGGCCGAGGGCAGGGTGGACAGGATGGTGACCGGGTGGATGAAGCTCTCGTACATGACGCCAAGGACGATGTAGACGGTGATAAGCGCGGCCAGGATGAGGATGGGCTCGTTTTTGAGCGACTCCCCGAAAGCCTTGGCCGCGCCGGTAAACGCCCCGGCGATGCTGGCCGGCATCCCGATCCGGGCCGAGACCGCGCCCACGGCGGCCACGGCGTCGCCAAGCGAATGCCCGGGGGCGGCGTCGAAGGAGACCGTGGCGGCCGGAAACTGGGACTGGCGGTTTCGCACCAAGGGCGCTTCGCCTTCGGTCACCGTGGCCACGGCCGACAGCGGGGCCTGGCCGCCGCCGGAAGTCGGCAGCCGCACCAGGGACAGGGCCTCGGGGCCGGTGGCCATGGTCGGGTCCATGGCCAGCACCACCCGGTACTGGCTCAGTTCCGTGAACATGGTCGAGATCTGGCGCTGGCCAAAGGCGCTGTACAGCGCGTTGTCGATGTCCTCGGGAGTCAGCCCGTAGCGGGCGGCGGCCACCCGGTCGATGACGACGTTGAGGCGCTTTCCGCCCAGGGCCAGGTTGTGGGAGACGTTTCGCACCTCGGGCCGGGCGCTAAGCGCCTCGACGAAGCGCGGCGTCCACAGGGCCAGGTCGCGGGAGCTGGGGGTTTCCAGCACGTACTGGTACTGGGCCCGGCCGGCCCGGGCGTCCACGGACAGGTCCTGGACGGGCGAAAGCGCGACGGAAAGCCCTGGCAGCGCCCGGGTTTTTGCTTCCAGCCGCCGGGCTATGCCGGCGGCGTCGGCCTTGCGCGCCGCCTTGGGCACGAGTTCCACGGCGATGCGGCCCACATTGGGGCTGGGGTTGACGCCGTCCACGCCAACGAAG